>RDXI01000224.1 GCA_004292795.1 Bacteroidota bacterium
ATGCACATTGTCCCTCAACTTCCGCCTGATGTGGTAATGATACCCGAACAAATCACCTTGCACGCGGGTTTCCTTGATGCCAAACAAACAACTACAAACAACACAATAGACGCGAACCATAGCGTTCAGGTATTGGATACTATTTTTGTGTTCGACAAGGAACTCATACAACAATACGCACCCCAATATCAAGCAGGCAAGTTGCCTTTTTATTTCTTGCCTACAGTGGTGGACATTCCCCGCGAACTCGCTGAAAATTTGCGAACCTTGTATATTTTCACAGACATTACTATCTACAAACAAGCTCGCCTAACGCTCAATCAATGCTCGTTGAACTTGCCTATGCGGGTGGCTAACTTGACTCAACCCTTGCCTACTGCCGTTACACTTCAGTACCAAATAAGCGAAATGCCGGGTGTGCAGTATGTTTTTTCGGGTTTGTAATGTTGGTTACATTTCATCTTGATTGGCTATAAAATGCTCGCCATCATAGCCATAATAAATAGGTTGCATATCGCGCTCAAAGTCGCGCATACCAATTTTGCAGATGCTTACTTCTTGTGGATTTTGCCAAAGCAACGCGGAAAAGCCTTGCACCAACGTTTCGGCGTTGGTGTTTCTATCACAATCTACCAAGCGCATCTCGGCAAAACCCCAAGAAGTGCCTTCTATCCAAAGTGTGGCTATGATGTCTTGCGCTTCGTTTTTGATAATGGCGTTTGCTACATAATGACCGCCATCTATCGCGCCCATACCTTCTGCATCAACACCCAACGCTTCCCTAATCTTGCCTGCTGACAAGAACCACAGGCGAGCCAACAGCCACGAACCAATAAAAGGGCTATATTGCTGATAGGCTTCAGGCGAGGAATTGGCTTCCCACACCATATTGTAATCCCTGAACGTGGTTTCAGCATCTCCCCAATAAGGCTCGGCTACCGCAGGCGCGTCTTGTGGAAAAGGTACAAATGTTATGTGGTATTGATTGAAGGTCATACCACAAAATAACGCAAAAATTTGCAATTTTCCTACAAAGAAGCTATAATTGTGTAACGCTTCGATAGCTTTTTATTACAAAAAAGCTATAGTTGCACCAAATCGATAGCTTTTTTATACAAAAAAGCTATCATTGTATAACCTAATGTAGCCTACTATGCGAAACCCCAAAATCAAAACCTTTTATACCGATAGGCAAGTTTGTTTCGACAACATAGCCGAAACCTCCTCTTCCAAGTCGCCCCTCAAGCCTTTCCTGCTGATGAAAAGGCTCAAACAAAACGGCTATATCAAAATGCTGGAGATAGAAGAAAAATTTGAACCCATATCGAAAAAGGATTTTTTGATAGCCCATACAAAGGAATACGTGGACAATGTTTATAACAAAAAAGGCAATTACGCCTCGAATATGTTGCCTTGGTCGCAAAACTTGGTAAACAGCCTTCCCTACACGACAGGCTCGCTCTATCAAGCCAAAAAATACGCAATCCTACACCCCGAAACAGTTTGTTTCGCGCCTGTGTCGGGTATGCACCACGCCGAGCCAGACCGAGGCATGGGCTTTTGTACGTTTTCGGGGCAAGTCATTTCAGCCATAAAGATTTACCAAGAATTAGGCAAGGTATGCGCCTATTTCGACCTTGATGGACATGAGGGCAACAGCATCGAGGACACGCGCAAGTTCAATCCTTTGGTTGATGAGGCTATTCCCGAAGGTTGCAATATCAATCCTGATGGCTACAATGACGTGTATATCGAGGAGTTTGAACGCGGGCTTGCCTACGTGAAAGAGCAGATTTTGAACGATAAGGTGCATTATGTCGTATTCGCACATGGCGCGGATAGCCACAAAGAAGACGATCTCGGCAATCAATGCGACACTGAACATTGGGTTCGTTGTGCGGAAATATTCGCTACTTGGGTAAACGAAGTTTCGGAGGCATTAGGAAAGCCCTTGCCTGTGGTATTGGCGTTGTTTGGAGGCTATAGGCGAGATGACTACAACGCGGTACTTGACTTACACACGAAGTCGCTCATTGCTTGTAGCAATATCTTATGTGGCAATCAGTTTGAAGATAATTTTATCATTCCCAAAAGGCGCAGGCTTTTGAATTAAAAAAAGCTATCTTTGCAAACATGAAAAAGCAACACTCACATAATCCTATCGTTTCGCTGTTTCGCCAATTAAAGTTAGCACTCATTCAGATATACCGCGCCAAAGGCTCGCCTCATGAGATAGCTTTAGGCGTGGGCATTGGGGCATTTTGGGGTGTTTTTCCTACTTTTGGTTTGAGTACACCGCTTATTTTGGTACTGTATCGTTTTTTTCATTTCAATCTCATCACTGCCTTTGCAGGGGCATTGGTTTCTAATCCTTTCACGAGTCCGTTTTTGTTGTATTTCAGTTATCGAGTGGGCGCGTTGTTTATTTCTGCTCCGCAATCTTTTGATGTCAAAGAATGGTGGAATAATTTGGGCAAAGTGGGCTGGGTAATGCTCTTAGGTTCTACCATTTTGAGTACAGTTGTGGCGGTTATTTTGTATTTTGTGGCATACTTCATAGCCAAAAGAACCCATCTGAAATAAGAATTAACTTGCGTAAAAAAATACCACAGAGGTATAGAGAATCACAGAGTTACACAAAGAACTTCGTGTTTCTATGCTTCTCCGTATCTCCGTGTTAAATTTTTGGCGCATTTTAAATTTTATTTTGGTATTATTTTAGTATTATATAAATTATGCTTGTTTTTCGCAATCTTTCGCGCCATGCTTCGCGCAGTGTCTTGTTGATGTTGGCTATAGCGTTGGTAACCGCTTTAGTGGCTTTGCTACAGGCACAAGTGGCGGGTTTGAGGCAAGATATGTACGAGTTCGTGGTGCGCGAAACGGTAGGCGAGGCTCAAATTGTGTCGCTTGACTCAAGCGGAAAAGTACAAAATTTTGTTTTCGACGAGCAGGCAAGGCAAAAAATGCTCGCCTCCTCCCCTACCCTTGCCTACGCGCCCATGCTACAGACACAAGCATGGCTACACCAAAAACAAGACAACGTGCCGTTGCAAGTGATAGGCAAGGACTCGCTTTTCGGCAAAGCCATGCGCGGACTGACGCTCTCCCCTACCCTTTGCAGGCTTTTGCAGTTGCAAGTAGGCGACTCTGTAGCCCTCTCTCCTACCCCAACGGCAGGCAAGCAAGTATTTGTGTTACAAGCAGTTACGGCTTTTCCTTTGCCCCAATCTGAAAATATCGCAGTGTTGCCCCTCGCTGTGGCGCAACGCTTTGCAGGAGCAGGCAAGCAAGTTTCGAGCCTTTTGCTCTTTACCAAAGATTTGCCTACTTCAGTGAAACAATTTGTTCGTACAAATGATTTTACAATACGTTCTTGGCAACAATCATTACCCGAAATAACCCAAATGTTAGCCCTTTTGCAAGCTACGTTGGTATTGATGTCGGTGGTGTTGTTTGTGTTGTTGGGCGTGGCAGTGGCGGTGGTCGTGGTGCAAAATTGGCAGGAGCGTTTGCCTGAAATGAAGCGTTTGCGCATTTTGGGTATGACTCGTAGGCAAGTTTGGCGTATGTTGTTGGCAGAACTTGGCTGGTTGTGGGGTGTGGGTTTTTTGGTGGGTATGCTGGTTTGCTTGCCTGTGCTTGCCTACCTAAACGCCTTTCCTGTGTCCTTGCCTGCTGATGTAGGCAAGGGTTTACAAAGCATGGGCTTTCCGACTCGCCTACGTTTTGGGTGGGATTGGGCGGTGCTGGGCGTGCCTTTTGGGTGCATTTTTGCATTATTCAATATTTTGTGGTTTATTGCATACAGTTTTTCAAATCGCCTCAGAGTATATGCCTAAGCCTTCCCCCTTCAAAATATCCGTTTTTGTGCTTGATGCTCTCGTGCAGGGTTTGCTTGTGGTAGGACATTTGTTTTTGATGCGGTATTATATTTCAAACTTGTACACTGAAAACGCGCCCTCCATGCTCAATCCAAACATCGATTTGCTTTTCCTTCTGGGCGTAGCAGGCTTTTATCAGTTTGTGATAAGCAATATTTTACATTATAGCTTGGGGATTCCTACGCCAACCTTAGCCCGTTGGCGAAAAGTGTATATATTGGCTTCTTTGTGTGTTTTCTTTGTTTCGGTTTCCGCAACCAATAACAATCAATTTATGATTTCCCTCATCATAGCACAATGTTGTGTCTATGCGTCTTGTGCCTTAGCCATTTGTGAGTGTGTGGTGGTTTTGCGCCAAGATAGCACACAAGAGACACGCTAAACGTCTTGCCTACAAGTTTTTGTAAGAAACAAACAAGACAAATTTTGCTTTTATCAAAAAAACGTATTTATTTGCACTCTCTTTTCACAAAGAGAGCCTAACCGTACCTTTACATCTTTGAACCCCTATCAAAAAAACCGCAATAATTTATGTTTCTTGACATACCTGCAGACCAATTTTTGACCTTTTCAGGCGAGGCAGTGGTCAGCCTCCTTACCCTTACTGTGATGGAAGTGGTATTGGGGATTGATAACATTGTGTTCATTTCCATAGTGGCAGGCAAGCTCCCCAAAGACGACCAACCACGCGCAAGGCGTTTGGGCTTGATTTTGGCTATCATTCCCCGCATCATTTTGTTGTTGGGCATTGCAGTTCTTATTCAACTCAAAGCCCCTATCTTAGTAATCGAAGCCCTGCACATTCACATGAGTTGGAAGGATTTGATACTTATGGCGGGTGGTATGTTCTTGCTCTATAGCAGTACCAACGAAATTCACCACAAGCTCGAGCTGGAAGGTACTAAGAAAAAACACCACAAAAAAGACAGCCAAGCCGATAAGGACAAAGCCAAAAGAAGCAAAAAAGCTGGCTTCGCAAGAGCTATGTTGCAAATTATTTTGCTCAATATCGTGTTTTCGTTTGACTCGGTGCTTACTGCCGTAGGTTTGGTCGATCCAAGTCGTATTGACATTATGATTATCGCGGTATTGGCTTCTACCTTGATTATGATGCTTTTTGCAAGCTCTATTGCGAACTTTGTGAACAGCCACCCTACTGTAAAAATGTTGGCTCTTTCGTTTTTGTTGATGATTGGTTTCTTGTTGGTAGCCGAAGCGTTCCACGTAGAAGTACCTAAAGGCTATGTATATTTTGCGATGGGCTTCTCGCTCTTTGTGGAAATGCTGAACTTGCGTGTGGCAAAAGCCGCCGCCCTGAAAGCACGCGAGGAAGAGGCGAATGAAGAACACGAAGGCGATAACATTGCGTTGCATCTTTAGGCACAATAAAAACTCTTACTAAGAGGTTTTAAACAAAAACAAACGCCCAAGCCTTCTCTTTTGTATGCAAGCACTCATACAATATTTGTTTACCCCACTGAAGAACATAGCCTGCTATGTTTTTTGGTGGGCTTTTTTTGTTTCCTTGCCTGCTGTGGCACAAGTACCTCTCATACAATCCTATAGCTCCGAAAATGCACCCGATTTTGAAGTCTGCTTCTCGTTTTTTCAAGACCGCGAAGGCTTGATGTATTTTGGGGCAAGGCATGGCGTTTTTGTGTATGATGGTTCGCAATGGGAGGAATTGGCAGATGTTGGAGGGACAGCACGCGCCATAGCACAAGACAAAGAGGGGAATATCTTGGTGGGTACGCACAAGGGTTTTGGCTATTTGGAAACCTTGCCTACAGGCAAGAAAAAGTTTGTGCCTCTGTATCATTTATTGACTAAAGAAGAAAAAATCTTGCCTACTGTTTGGGGCATTTTCGCCACAGAAGAGGGCGGATTTTGGATACGCACACAACGTTTTATTTTTGTGGTCCAAAAACAAGGCCACGAATATCGCAAAAAAGCCTCTATTGGCAAGGAAAACGAAGACAAAGCCAAGCTATTTTTATACAAAAATGGACAGAAAAAGGAGGTTTTACATCACAAATTTTTGGGTGATGTCCACGCTATTTTTGACAGAAACGAAGAAGAAATGTTGTTTGTAGGGCGCGAAGATGGTTTTTGGGTTTGGAATAAAAAAAATAATACGGTAACCAATTTGCGCACACACCCACAAAATGCCTTGCTCAAAAAAGGGGTGGTGTATGATGGGCTACAGTTACGCAACGGCAATTTTGCCTTAGGTACGAATACTGAAGGCATTTTGATTTTTTCGAAAGATTTGCAATTACTGCATCATATTCACGAAGGAAATGGCTTGCCAAACAACAACATTCACACGCTTTTCGAAGATGCACAAGGCACGCTTTGGGCAGGCGTTGGGCAGAGCGTTTGCAAAATTTATTTGAGTTTGCCTTTTGAGCTTTACAACAAACATCAAGGCATCAAAGACAAAGTGTATGAAAGTTTGATACACAACAACACGCTTTACTTGGCTACCAATTCAGGCGTTTTGTACGAAGAAGCAGGCAAGTTTCACTTGATAGAAGGCACGCTTTCGCAATGTTGGAATTTGTTTTCATACGGTAAGGGCGTTATGGTAGGCGGAGGCAATCGCGGAGCTTTTTACATTGAAAACAAACGCCTTGTTACAAGCTTAGAAGTTGTAAATTCTGTGATGCAACTTGTGCCTTCGAAGCACGATAGCACGCGGTTGTATGTGGCTACGTATAGCGGTTTGCGGATTTTTAAGTTTGAAAATCAACAATTTACAGACTTAGGTTTGATAAAAGCTACTGAAACAGATTGCCGTTCTGTGGTCGAGCTTCCTGATGGGCGCGTGTGGGTGGGTACTACAGGCAAGGGCGCGTTTTTGGTCGAATTTCCTGCGGGTTTCCAAACTTCCGAAGACGTAAGCAAAGCCATTACCACACATCATACGGCAGGTTTCCGTGAATTGGAGAAAAACAGGGTTTTTGAAACTGCCAAAGGCGTTTTCTTTACTTCCAAAACAGGGCTGTATCAATTTGATGCACAAAAAAAGGCGTTTGAAATTTACAAGGATTTTCCATTGAATTATGCCTTGCCTGCCTACAATTCGCCTTTTTTCAGGCAAGACCAAGCAGGAAATTGTTGGTTTTTGAATGCACAAAGGATTTTGCGCCCCAACCAAGAAAAAGGCGGTTATGTGATTGACTCGCTTACACTCTTGCCTGTAGGCAAGCCTTTTAGCCATTTCTTCGAAACAAAAGAGCGCGTTTTTTACCTTTCGAGTACAGATGGCGTATATCGCTATGATGCGCAAAAAGCCTTGCCTACCTTTGTTTTTCGCACTCGCCTAAGTGGAATTAGCTTTTCAGAAAACGATTCTTTGTTGGCTTTACAAGGAAATGCACAGCTACCTTATCACTTGAACGGGCTTTTATTTCGTTTTGCAGGTTTGAGCTATTGGGTAGAAAAAGACAACGAATTTCAGCACAAACTCGATAATTATGACGTGCATTGGTCGGCTTGGTCGCGCTTGCCTTTGAAAGAATATACCAACCTGCGCGAAGGCACTTATACGTTTCGTGTCAGGGCGCGTAATGCTTATGGACATTTGGCGCAAGAAGCTACTTATACGTTTACCATCTTGCCTCCTTGGTACAGGACGTGGTGGGCATACAGTTTGTATATAGTAGCGAGTTTGGCTTTTATTTGGGCGATAGTGCGCTTCAATACCCAACGTTTGCAAGCCCAAAAAAGGCGTTTGGCGGGCTTGGTAAAAGAGCGTACCCAACAGCTCGAACTGCGCAATGTGGAGCTTGAGCAACAAAAAGAGGAAATTATGGCTATTGCCGAAAACCTACGCCAAGCGCATGACGAACTTAGTTTGCAACACAAAAATACGAAGGCGAGTATCAATTATGCCAAACGCATACAAACGGCTATCTTGCCTTTTGCGGAACGCATGAACGAAACTTTCCCGCATCATTTTATATATTACGCCCCGCGTGATGTGGTTTCGGGTGATTTTTATTTCTTTGAGGACAAAGGCGACAAAATCCTGCTGTCAGTCGTGGATTGCACAGGGCATGGCGTGCCGGGTGCATTTATGAGTATGATTGGCTATGTGTTGCTGAACGACATCATCAACAAAGACAATATTTTAGAGCCAGACCTTGTTTTGAACGAACTGCACAAGGGCATACGTCATTCATTGCGCCAAAAAGAAACGCAAAACAATGATGGCATGGATATTGGCGTGTTGGTGTGGGATAAGCCCACGAACAGCTTTTCGTTTGCAGGAGCGCGTAACAATCTTATCTATTTCCGCAACCAAGAACTGCATCAAATCAAAGGCGACAAACTGCTCATTGGAGGCGAGCAACGCGAGATTGAGCGTATATTTTCGCGCCAAACGGTAGTGCTTGAGCCTAATGAAGAAGTTACGTTTTATTTGTACTCTGATGGTTTTCACGACCAATTCGGAGGCGAGGTCGCCAAAAAATACTCCACGCCTCGCCTGAAGGAGTTTTTGACTCGCCTACAGAGGCACGACATGAAAACCCAAAAGGAATTGGCGAAAGAGGAGTTTTTGAGTTGGAAAGGCAATTCCTCGCAAACTGATGATGTGATGTTGATTGGGGTAAAGATTTAGGCTTTACTTCAAGGCACTGCGCACCAAGTTTTCGGCTACTTGGCTGTTTCGGGCTGATTGGCGGGATTGTAGGCATAAAAATCTATAGGCTCGCGTCCAAAAAACCACGCTAAACGCCTTATGGTATGCTCGAGGGCAGGACATTCTTCACAAGGCTCGGTGTAGTAAGCCACTACCACAACTTTCGTGTTTTTCAAAACAGGATTTGTGCGCAAACCTCTGTAGAGCAAGGTAAGCAACGCAATGCCCACAAAAAACAAAATAAGTATCTTTTTCATAGCTAATTTTGCTACAAATATACGCTTTTTCCGTTTAAATTGTAGCAATTTCAGCATTTTCCTTAAAAATAAAATATCTTTCAAAATATTTTCTCACTACGCAATTAGATTGCGCACTGCCATTCTATCTTTGTGGAGTGAAAGGGTTTTAGATGTTGGTTGTTAGATGTTAGATGTTGGTTGTTAGATATTAGATGTTAGATGTTAGATGTTAGATGTTAGTTGTTAGATGTTAGATGTTAGATGTTAGATGTTAGTTGTTTACCCGTTCCTTTCCACCTTATCCCCCTTCTACCCCTCAACCTTTCCACCTTTCCGCCCCTCAACCTTTCTACCCTTCCACCCCTCAACCCTTCTACCCTTCTACCCTTCTACCCCTTTTATATGAAACGAAGCGAAAAAATAACTACCTCTGATTTCCATAAATGGGGAATCGAGGACTTGAATTTGATAAAAACCATTGGCAAAATAACCAAAGGGCTTATCAATACCAAAACCTTTACGAAGCCTGACCTATTGGCAAAAATAGAGGCTATCCGCGAAAACCCTGAAGCATTTTTAGAAGATGCCATTTTCGCACCTGTGGCGCAAATTTACCAAGCGATGCCCGAAGACCAACGCAAGCCCGCACAAAAAGAAGGCGAGTACGAACTGAAGCCTGACTTGCCTACCTACACCATTTTTGGGCGCGAAGGTATAGACGACTCGGCAGTCAATCAAATGAATATCGCTATGCGCTTGCCTGTTTCTGTGGCAGGGGCGTTGATGCCTGACGCACATCATGGCTATGGCTTGCCTATTGGCGGTGTGTTGGCTACAGAGGTAGATAAAATCATTCCCTTTGCGGTAGGCGTAGATATTGCGTGCCGTATGTGTCTTTCAGTGTTTGATATAGAGGCAAGTTATTTACAAAAAAATAGCAACAAACTGAAAAATATGTTGCTCAAAAATACGTGTTTTGGTACAGGCAATGGTTTTGAGAAAACATTAGAGGATAGCATTTGGGAAAAAGACGAATGGCGTGCTACCAAAGTTATCAAAGATTTGCGCGAAAAAGCAACCAAACAAATTGGCTCATCTGGCACAGGCAATCACTTTGTAGAGTGGGGTGTAGTGGAGATAACGCAAGAACCCAACGAATTTGGCTTGCCTGCAGGCAAGTATGTTGCCTTGTTGTCACACTCTGGTTCGCGTGGATTTGGCGCGGGCATAGCCGAATATTATTCTAAATTGGCTATGCAAAAAACCAAATTGCCCCAAGATGCCAAACATTTGGCTTGGCTCGACCTGAACACGCAAGAAGGACAAGAATATTGGATAGGTATGAACCTTGCAGGCGAGTATGCTTCGGCTAATCACCACCATATTCACCGAAGAATGGCTACCGACCTTGCCTTGCAACCCGTGAAAATGATTGAAAACCATCATAATTTTGCTTGGAAAGAAACGCTTACAGATGGCACAGAGGTTATGGTGCATAGGAAAGGCGCGACTCCTGCCAATACACAAGAAATAGGCATCATACCGGGTTCGATGACCAAACCGGGCTTTGTCGTGAGAGGAAAGGGCTTCCCTGCTTCGCTTGCCTCCGCTTCGCATGGGGCGGGGCGTATGATGTCCAGAACAAAGGCAAAACAAGCCTTTACCAAAGAACAATGGGAGCGCGTTTTGGTAGAGGAAGGCGTTACGTTGATAGGCGCAGACCTCGACGAAGCTCCTATGGCATACAAGGACATCAGGCAAGTCATGGCATTTCAGCAAGACCTTGTAGAAGTATTGGCTACTTTCTATCCTAAAATAGTGCGTATGGCAGAGCCTGAACGCGGGAAGCCTTGGGATAAGAAGAAGAACAAAAACAAAGGTGGAGATTTGGAATTTGGCGAAAGTTAGATAAAAAATGAGGGAGGCAATCCGTAGTGGTTGCCTTTTTTTGCGCTTATTCAAAACAAACTGACATATATCAGATAAGCGATTGACTTTCATACTTGTTTTTGTGGGTAGGCAAGACTACCTTTGAACATTGATTTTAAATCCTTGTTGTATGAAAACGATATTAGTCCCCACCGATTTTTCCACCTACGCACAACGCGCTCTTGATGTGGCGTATCAAATCGCTTTGCAGGCGAAGGCAGAAATTTGTTTGCTCAACATTTGCCAATTAAACGACTATGCAGACCCGTTGCTTGGCACAGGCTTAACGCCCAATGCCATCAATGAATACACGCAACAAGTGAAAAAAACAGTTCAAGATGCTATGGACAACATCATTGCGCAAGAAAAGTATGCGCGAGTGATTATTCGCCCTGTAGTAGAGTTTGGTAGTTTGAGTTCGCAAATAAACACTACTGCCGAAAGAGTCGGGGCGACTTTAATCGTGATGGGTACAAAAGGGGCTACAGGTTTAAACGAGCTTCTTTTGGGTTCTAACACAGAGCGCATCATTCGCACTGCACGCTACCCGTTGTTAGCCGTTCCTTTTACAGAAAAAGAAACGCCTTTCAGCCTCAAAAATGTAGTCTTGCCTACTACGCTACAACCTAATCAGCACAAAACCATGCATGAATTGGTGCGTTGGCAAGCCTTCTATGATTTCAAAGTGCATTTGCTCTATATCAACAACCCTCAAAACTTTCAAGAAGATGCCAATACAGCGAAAATTGCGGATAAATTAGCGCAAGAAGCAGGTTTAAAAAATTATGAATTTTATACCTCTGCTGCGTTCAATGAAGAAAATGCTATTTTCGAATTTGCCAAACAGCGCGAAGCCGACATGATAGTCATGGGTACGAACCAGCGCACAGGTTTTGCACACTTTTTCTTGGGTAGCCTTACCGAAGATGTGGTTAATCACACCGAAATTCCTATTTTGAGCGTGAGTCTGAAAGTGGAATAATGCTGGGCATAGCATAACTTGCCTAAAAACTTTACCACAAGAACATACACGAGAAAGTAAACTGTGTCTATGTTCTTGTGGTAAATGTACCTTTTAAATTTTATTGTGGTATTAAGTAGTGACATAGCACAAATTTGTTATTTTCTTGGAAAAATACAAAGGATATGTAGGGGCAATCCCTTGTGGTTGCCCTCGTAAACAACACAAATTTTTGTTTAGAAACGTGAGTTCGGAAATAAAAAGGTTACATACAAGCCCCAGCGGGGCGACATCTTTGT
>RDXI01000225.1 GCA_004292795.1 Bacteroidota bacterium
TGCGGATATATTGCTGAATAGCTACTCGGCTTTGTTCTATGCGTACTTGAGGTTGTAGTTTTACCTCATAACAAGCAATGTTCGAGCCATCATCAAGCGTTATTTCGCCATACCTTTTTACGGTGTCTATGGTCTTTTTCTCGCCTGTGGTAGGGGCAGGCGACACACTTTGAGGCATAGCGTAGAGTTCAAAGTGGTTACCGAAAATGTTTTTCAATACCTTTGCAGCGAAGTTGTATTGGTCGTAGGGTTGTTGCAATAGATTTTGTAGTTCTATCTTAGTCATGGCTTATTGAAAACTTTGGGTTAAAACAATTTGAGGGTTGATAAGTCCTTGCGTCTTAGGCTTGTTGATTTCTTCATTTGTTTGCGCTTGGAAGTCGTATTTGTCCAATACCTCTATAAATAGCGCGTCTATGAAGTCATTGGTTTTTGTGCCTAACATCTTTTCATTTTTCTTAAAAAAGTCATTGATTTGGGTAGGCAAGTTTTTGAACGTTCCTGCTTTGAGGGCTTTGGTAGCCTCTTGCAAGACCTTCTTTTTCTGCTCTGTGGGGGCTGTTTTCAGGATAGCGTTTAGGTTGCTCAATGCCTTGTTTTCAGCAGGACTTAGATGCACAGCCGTAACTTTGCTTTGGGTAATGTCGTTTTGCACCTTTTCTTGCTTAAAATACTCAAAGGCGTTACGAGCTTGTTCATAGTGTTTGTCATGCAAGGGCAAAGACTCATCTTTTTCAGTAGCTTTAAGCAACTGAACCGCCTGCAAAAACCCAAGTTCTTCTACATACAAATTGGGCAATACCAAACAAAAGATGCCAGGGTGGTTTTCGCTTTTGAGATAGCTGATGGTCATGTTTTCTACATTCCTGTAGATAGCTTGCAGTTCGTCTTGGTAGGCAAGATATTCCTTGCCTACTGCACTTCTGCCACACCTTGACTTATTGGGTATTTTCGCAATCTCTTGAAAACGTTTAGGGTGTTTTTTCTTGAAGTCGCGCAGTTCATTGAGGTATATCAAAATTTCGCTTTCCTCTTTTTGTATTTTGTTGCCATACAGCGCGCCCTCATGCTTTTCCTCCAATACCGAAAATATCTTGTTATCCTCGCCAAAAGCCGTATGAAAGGCTTGGAGTTTGCGCAAGGCATTATTCACAAGGCTAATTTGTTCATCGCCATGTGCAGAAGGGTAGAAGTTATAGACATAAATTTGGTCGGCAGTTGTGCCTATGCGGTTTACCCTGCCTATGCGTTGCATGAGGCGTGTAGCGTTCCATGGCACATCATAATTCACAATGATATTGCTACGGTGCAAGTTCACACCTTCCGCCAAAACTTCGGTAGTGATGATGATGTCATAATCATTTTTTTGTTTGTCGAGGTCGCGGTTCGCATCAAAGTTTTCATAAATCGTAGTTTCTACCTGTTTGCGGTTTTCGCTACTTACTGTCAGCACACGATAATCAGTATGTTTTGCAATCGCCTCTCGTAGTTCGTCCAAAGTATCTTTAGACTCACTAAAAATGACTAATTTTTTTTGATGGTTGTACTTTTCTTGAAAAAGAATGTGCTTCAAATGTTGCAAAAACACCTCCATTTTGGGGTCATTCTCTACCTTTGCCCAACGCGCTACCAACTTATCAATTTTGGTTTTGTCCTTTTTGAGAAGGTCTAAAAACTCAGGTCTGAAAGCATCAGCTAAAAATTTACGGTTATTACCTCCTTTGTTTTCTATTTTAGCTTCTATTTCTTCGTAGGTAAGCCCCTCTTCGAGCATTTGGTTCACATTGAGGTCAGGCGCAATAAAAACCGTATCTTGGGCAAACATTTCAAGCATATTGTCTATGGCGGTTTGAAGCCTTCCTAACGATACCTTAAAAGCATAAAAACTACTTTCCAAACGCTTCACTAATAAAGTGCGCATAATGGCTGACAGCCTTAGCGAAATAGACTCTACATTGCCGTATAGCTTTATATCCGCCTCATCTTTCAGAAACTCAATAGCTCTGTATCGGTAATAACCCAAGCCCTCTATCTCAAAACCGTCCTCGTCTAAGCCTGTAATGAGTGAAATCGTATCATAAAAAAGTTGGCTCAAACCGCCCTCCAAATAATAATACACCTCGTTGGGGTCATCAACTTTGGGGAACTCAATACCCTGTTTTTTCAAATCCTCCAAGTAATCCTCGTTGTTTTGAATATCTGTGCGTGTTCTACGAATAACTAAGGGTTCTATAATATCCTCACGCAAACGCCTAAAAGTACGTTTGATGTCTGCCAAAGTTAGTTCTCTCTCGCGTGAAGGCAAGTCTTTTTGTTTGAGTTTTTTTGTAAAATCTTCGTATTTTTTGTTGATAGGCTTGAAGTATTCTTGTATGTTTCGTGTACTTTCAAGCGTACTGTTACGCTTATCTTGAAAAAGATACAGTTGATTTTCTATGTCTTGTGGGCGGTTGTTCATAGGCGTAGCCGAGATAAGGATAACCTTTTTGCGCGTATCTCCATCTTCGGCAGGTTTGCTACGCGGTGTTTTGCAAATTTCTTGCAATTTGCCGTACATATTGGTATAGTCGTTACGGAACTTATGCGACTCATCTACCACTATCAAATCATACTTATCAGGCATAGAATAATCGTGGTTTTCAGGGTTCAATATCTTATCCAAACTACCAATGGTAATAAATTCAAAGTGATTTTTGATTTGAAAATCTTGGACTGTTTTTTTCCATGAGCCTTGTATGGCAGGAGGAGCTACTACTAAAATGCGCGTATGCGTGCCATTTTCATAAATAAACTTCTTGATAACCATACAAGCAATGATAGTTTTGCCCAAGCCCACCACATCAGCCAAGATAAAGCCATGATGTTTCATCATAATAGCATAACCTTGATTAGCGGCATCAGATTGATACTTCAATTTTTTGAAGCTATCAGGCAAGAGCAAATCAATGTTATAGGGGTCATACTCCACACGCTTTCCAAAATATTCTATCAAAGTTTTGATATATAGCTCAAAAGGCGTTGCGGGCTTCAGGTAAGAGTTTTGTCGCATAGTTTCAGCTTCCGCTTTCAATATAGGCACAGACTCCTCCCAAAGAACTTCAAACTCATCAGTAGCAAATTTTACATCTTCATAATCTCGCAGACTTACATTGAACTCATAGTTCGAGCCTTCAAAAGTCCCCATACCCGAATCAGTCAGGTTTGATGAGCCTGTGATAACCTCGCCCAATGTATATTCATTGAAGGGATTAGGGCGGAAAATATAAATTTTAGCGTGTATTTTTTGTTTGGGGTGCGCCCTCATTTCAATCTTGCCACTTTCCAAGTCCTCCAAAAACTGTATGATACCTTTTTCCGTTGCCTCATCATAGTCAGCGTCTTGTATATTTTGTATGATACTATCTAAAAAATCTTGTTTTGTTTCGGTAGTAGAGGCAATATATTGTTGTCCTTTGTTGTGGTATTGTTGTGTGAGTGTATCAACATTGATACCTACCAAAATTCTAATCTTGGGAATATCTTGCAAAAAAGGGCGCAGTTTGAAATAGCCCGAAGCCCTAAAGTAGCCTACAAGCGCGTCAAAATAATGCAAGTTTTTAACGTGGCTGAGTGTCCCCTCAAACTTTTTGATAAGGGTATTGCCGTTTTTGTTAGTGAAGAATTTTGTAGCCATGTCGCAAATATAGCCAAAACGTAGATAATTACAAATCAAAAAATAGTAAAATTAACTCATTGATTATCAGTGCTTTAGTAAAATTACACTGATAATAGTAAGATGTTTTAGGCTTAAACCATTTATTTTCAGTGTTTTATGGCTGATTATTTGGCAAAATGATAGGTAAAGGCTTTTGTGCAAAAAAGAGCTATAAAGTTGCCAAAAAGTTGCCACTTTTTTATTTTTTTTTGTGTAGTTGCCACTTTTTTCGAGTAAAAAACGGCTTAGTTGCCACCTTTTTTTGCCAAAAAGCCCCTCAAAACGCTGGAAAAGCCCCTCAAACGTTAAAAAATGGTTAAATGCCAAGTATGCCCTATTTTTTACGCAAAAAGCCTCCAACTTTGCACAACTTTTTCATAACCCCGTTATCTCAATGAAACGTTTATTCTCGTTTACACTTGCCTTTTTGGTGTGCGCTACAGCATTTGCCCAGTTGAAAATGCCCGCACCCAGCCCCCTAAGCACCGTAACTCAAGCTGTAGGCTTGGCTGAAATCAGCATCAAATATTCTCGCCCCAGCGCGAAAGGACGCAAAGTATATGGCGACCTCGTTCCCTTCGACAAAGTATGGCGTACAGGCGCAAACCGCCCCACCAAAATCAAATTTGACGATGAAGTTATCTTCGAAGGCAACAAAGTTCCCGCAGGCGAATATACCTTAGTGAGCTTCCCTTCAGCTACAGAATGGACAATCGTATTGAACAAAGACAGCAAAGGCAATGGCGCGTTTACGTACCAAGAAAGTGATGACGTAGCTCGTTTCAAAGTAAAGCCTCAAACCTTGCCTGCCCATGTTGAAAACTTTACTATCAACATAGCAGACATTACTGAAAAAACAGCCGTTATCGAAATCTTGTGGGAAAAAACTGCAGTGCGTTTCAAAATAGAAAACGAAATTGCTTCTAAAATCGAAAAACAAATCACTGCACAACTCAACCCCGCGAAAGATGCAGGTACATATTCTCAAATAGCTACGTATTATTTGGACACTAACCAAAAATTGCCTGAAGCTCTTGAGCTTATTACTAAATCAACAGACCTTGCGCCTCGCTATTGGACTTTGCACACCAAAGCCAAAATCCAAGCGAAATTAGGCAAGAACAAAGAAGCTATCGAGTCTTGCAACAAGTCTATCGAATTGGCAAAAAAAGACTCTGATGATGGCTATGTGAAAATGAACGAAAAACTTATCGAAGAACTCAAAAAAGCGAAATAATTTTTTACAGATTTTTGTAGGCATTTGATTTATCAAATGCTTTACACAAAAAAAGTGGCGCGTAAACGCCACTTTTTTTGCTTTACATAGAAAAAGTGGCGCGTAAACGCCACTTTTTTTGCTTTACATAGAAAAAGTGGCGCGTAAACGCCACTTTTTTCGTGTTACATCATTTGGTATTCAGGCGTAGCCGAAATAGCTATCGCCAATTCTCGAAAATCTGTGATACCTTGTAGCGCGTCTTTCAGCGCGTTGTTGGGCTTTTGCAGTAGGTAAGGCAATAATCGCTCCTTGCCTAAACGCTCCAAACCGCTCCAATCAAATGTTGCCTTGAAGCGTTGCAAACGCTTGTCTATCATATCTGCCGTATTCACATCTCCGTCCTCTTTGGCACTGATAGCCATTTCTTGCGCCTTGTAAAGAGCTTGCGGAAGATGCAAACGAAACAACAACGAGGAGCTATCAATCCAATTTCTGCCACCCGACCAGCCCGCCACATTGGGCGGAACGAGCAGAATTTGCCCCAAAATTTTTTGAATAAATAAAATAGCTTTAGGCTCAAGAAAAGTCATGCTAAATTGGCGTTGCATACCTACCAAAAGCTCTACAGGCGATTTGATTTTTGAGCCTATATTTGCCTTGTCATAAAACCACTCAGCTTTGAAAATGGCACGCAATAACACACTTATATCATAGTCCGATTCATAAAAAACTTGGGCTAATTGTTTGATGATTTTCTCGTCTGCCTTGCCTTCATTTACCAAAAAACGGTACAATTTGCGCACAATGAACTGCGCTGTTTCGGGCTTTTTCAAAATCATGCGGATAATATCCTCGCCATTCCAGTCGCCTGTTTGCCCCATAAACGTCTTTTCGCTGTAGTCGTGGAAATGTTGGCGAAATACAATTCCCGCGCAAAATTTTCGTTGGGGCTACGTTTGCGGTTCTGCTGATTGTTCAAAAACATCAACATAGCAGGCGTTTGGGCAATGGCTAATACAAGGTTTTGAAATTTTCCAAGTGCGTTTTCTCTTAACACTTGTACGTACTTTTGAGCATGGTATATATTTTTGGGTTGGCAAGCAAAATGCCCATGCCAAAAGAACGCCATCTTTTCGCGTAATTGCGCCTCCGATTTGCCCATCGTGGCAAACCAACGCACATTTAGCTCGCGGACTGCTTTTTGCGACTTGCCTAAAGCCTTGCGCCTTTCCTCCTTTGTCATACCCACCAAGTCTGCCGCGTTGGGCGCGTCTCCTTCCTCCACAAGAAGCGGAGTAGGAGAGGGGGCAGACGAAGCAAACAGCCCTTGCACTACAGTAGGCAAGGATTGTGGCTCTATTTGGAGCAGTTGGGTAGGCGAGATGCCAAACCCTGCCCGCAGATACAAGTGTTGGATTTGCTGACTCATAACGCTTAGACTATCAAGGCGCGGAAAGGTTTAGAAAGCTGTTGGTGATATATTTTTTTCAGTCCCTTATAGCCTCCCTATTCACAAAAAAATGAAAATATTTTTGAGAAAACGTTTGGATTTTTAGCATCTTTTCCCTATATTTGTAGAAACAATTAACCCCTATTTCAACATTACTCTATGGCTGTAATCACGCTAAAGCGTACCAAAACCGAACAACTGCTAAACTTGTATTCGCATCGCCTAAGTGATATGGTGCGCAATCTCATGTTTGAGTTTTTGTCAAACCTGCGCCAACACGCCATCTCGATGGACAATGCTGATATGGCGATTGAGGTAAAGACTATCGTTGAAAACGGTAATGAACTTGCCTCTACTGTGCGCGTGGATAGTACCAAAAACACTACGATTTTGTTGACTGTGGAGGAGAAAGACGTAATTCTGAACTTCAGGTCGTATTGGTACAATGACCAATACCTCTATCACGAGCTTACTATCACCTCTACGGAGGAGTTTACGTTTACGGATTACGCTTTTATTGATTATTTGCTCGAAAACTCGGTGTATCACAGTGAGTTCAAGGGTGCATACATCAATATCGAGTCTGATGATGCGCAAAACTTCTACAAACACGAGTTGCCAGAGCGTACTTTTGATGATATTTATTTGCCCGAAAAGATGATTAAGGACTTGAAGGGCTATATCGCGTTGTATGAAAAACGAGAACGTATGTTGCGTTATTTGTTTGTGGGCTTGCCCGGTTCAGGCAAGACTGAATCGTTGATAGTATTGGCGAATATGCTCAAACAACAAGGCGTTACTATCCTGAAAGTGTCAGCCGCCGCGTTGCGCAATGGCGTAAAGTTTGCGAACATTCTCGCCCCTGCCTTGATAGTACTTGATGACATTGACTTGGATTTGGGCAATCGTGATGACTACTCGCATACAACTTACCTACGCGCTTTCCTTGATATTTTGGACGGTGTGGAGAAACTTAGCCCTAATGTGGGTGTGATTGCTACGACTAACGCGCTTTGGTTGGTGGACACTGCCGCACAACGCCCTGGTCGTTTCAACAAAATCCTTGCCTTCGGTACATTGACCAAAGAAAATATCAAGCATATTATCGAGAAGGCGCTGAACCATATCGGCATGGAGGAGTACGAAAAAGTCCTTGCCTCGCCTGAACTTGTGGATACGTACAGCGATAAAAAGCAGACAGGCGCGTATATCTATAATATGACGCAAATGTTGGCTAACCAAATAGATATTGGTATGCTTGAGGCGAAACCCAAAGAAATTTTGGATTACATGGTCGAAGACGCAGATTTGCTTGCCTCCCTACAAGCCGAAGCCGCCTCAGAAGAATAATTATGTGCCTTTGCAAAGGCTACGAACCCGCAAGCTCTTGGAGCATTGCGGGTTTTGATATAAGCATCATAGAACTCTTTAACTCTCTTATCCTTTCCTATCCTTTCCGTTTAATTTTTTTATGGGACTTTCTAAATTGAATATATTGCTTCCGCCTGTCAATGCGGAACATTTTCGCGCCAATACCATTGCCTACAATCCTATGAATGCCGAATTATTGGCTTTTATGGCAAATGTGGTGTATGAAGAAGACGAGGAGGCTATCAAAAAAGTATTGCAAGATGAGAACCGATTGCGCCATTTCGATTATACACATTTGCGCTTCATTGAAGACAAACTCACTGATACACAGGTACTTGTAGTGGCTGATGATGAGAAAGTGATTGTAAGTTTCAGAGGCACAAATGGCGGACTGAAAGATTGGTGGACAAATGCGGACTATACGCTTGTGAGCCACGACAAAATAATGGGGAAGGTGCATGAAGGTTTTATCTTGTCGCTTGACACGGTTTGGGACGCAGTGAAAAACACCATGTTCGAGTACAAAGGGGCGGGAGGCAAGTATCGCTCTTTGTGGTTCACGGGGCATAGTTTGGGTGGGGCATTGGCTAATTTGGCGGTGGCGCGTTTGGTGGCAGATGATTATGCCATTTATGGGCTTTATACCTTCGGGCAACCACGAGTAGGCGACCGCGAATTTGCTCGGAACTTTAATATCGACTTCAAAACGCGCTATTTTCGGTTTGTGAATGACCGCGACATTGTTACGCGCATACCCAAACGCGATATGGGCTATCATCATGCGGGCATTGTGCTTTGTTTTGACAACGAAGGTAACCTTTCTGCCGACTTGCATAATTGGTTCAAGTTTCAAGACCAAGTAAACGGCACGTATGAAGTGCTTGTCAATCTTTTGCAGGGCGACCTCATTGGCGACCACAGCATGGACGGGGCTTACCTGCCTTTGCTCCAAAAACACAATAATCACAATCCTTTTTTGAAATAAAAAAAAGTGTAACTTTTTTTGAAATAAAAAAGAAACAAAAAAAAGTGTAACTTTTTTTTTGAAATAAAAAAGAAACAAAAAAACTATAACTTTGCTTTTCTTTAACCCCCCCAACCACATGAAAATCCTACGTTTTTCTTTCCTTTTGCTTGTGTTTGCTTTGGCAATCGCTTCTTGCAAAAAAACAGAGGAAACTCCGCCCCCCACGCCCAACGAATTAGCAGGCGAGAAACTGACTGCCAAAGAATGGCAGGGCGAT
>RDXI01000226.1 GCA_004292795.1 Bacteroidota bacterium
GAGCAAAGCAAAGCAGAAGGCAAAGCAGAAGGCAAGAAAGAAGATGTTTTTGGAATGTTGTCTGAAGGCTTATCCATTGATGCCATTGTGCGCATTACAAAGTTGCCAATAGCCACCATTCAAGCATGGCAAAAGGAATGGGAACAACAAGCCTACTCACGATAACCAAAAACAAAACAACCGCGCTAAAACCCTGCAAAACAGGATTGTAGCGCGGTTTGTGTTGGGTAGGCAAGCATTATAGGATATAATCCGTATGCAAGAAGCTGGAATAGCCATTTTTCAGAATTTCGCGTACAATGGTTTTATTGCCTTCTTCGTATTTGGTGGCTACCATAGCACGAATAGAAAAGGCACGCAAGGCATCATACACCGAAAGCGTCCCTTCGGCAGAGTCTTTCCTGCCATTGAAAGGGAAAATATCGGGACCGCGTTGGCACTGTGCATTGATGTTGATACGGCTTACTTGATTGCAAAGTGCATCAACCACATTACCGATTTCTTGCGGGTTTTTGCCAAAAATACTCGCCTGCTGTCCGAAGCTCGAATTTACGACATATTCTATAGCTTCTTGTGTTTCTTTGAAAGGCATTATCGGCACAATGGGACCAAATTGTTCCTCACGATAGAGGCGCATTTTTTCGTTAGCTGGATACAGTACCGCAGGCGAGAAAAAGGTTTCGTTGCTTTCTCCGCGTTCATTCATAATTTTCGCGCCATGCGCTGTAGCATCATCTACTAAGGCTTGCATATCGGCACATTTGCCACGTTCAGGCAAGGGTGTTAGACTTACGCCATCTTCCCAAGGCATACCAGCTTTCAGCTTGCCTACCGCTTCCACAAATTGGCGGTTAAATTCGTCTGCAATGCTTTCATGTACCAAAATTATTTTCAAGGCAGTGCAACGTTGCCCATTGAAGGAAAGGCTACCCAATACACACTCTTTCACGGTGGCAGGAATATCGGCATCAGGCAAGATAATAGCGGGGTTTTTGGCATCTAAGCCCAAGATAGATTTGAGCGTGTGCGGTTTGGGGTGCATTTTTTTCAAGTCATTCGCGCCCTTGTTCGTGCCTATGAACGCAAACACATTCACCTTGCCTGTTTCCATGATAGCTCCGCAAAGGGTACGCCCCAAGCCATAAATGACATTGATAACGCCCTTCGGAAAACAATCGCGGAAGGCTTCGAGCAGAGGACGCACCAACAATACGCCATATTTGGCAGGTTTGAACACTACAGTATTGCCCATCAACAAGGCAGGCAAGAGCGTACTGAAGGTTTCATTCAAAGGGTAATTGTAAGGTCCCATACACAACGCCACGCCCAACGGCACGCGCCTTACCTGCGCAATGATACCCTGTGCCATTTCAAAATTAGAAGCGTTGCGGTCTATATTTTTCAAGGCTTCGATGGTATCATACATATATTCGACTGTTCGGTCAAATTCTTTTTCAGCATCTTTCAAGGTCTTGCCTATTTCCCACATTAGCAAGTTTACCACTTCGGTACGTTTGGTGCGCATTTGTGTTAGGAAGTTGTCCATGCACACGATACGTTCATTCACGGTCATAGTAGCCCACAGACCACGCCCTTGTGAGTACGCTACATTAGCCGCGTCAAGAGCTTCGAGGGCTTCTTTGGCAGTGAGGAGGGGTATCTTGCCTACAGCCACGCGTTGCATCTTGCCTTCTGCATCAGGCAAGCACACAGGTGAGATAACATCTTGGAACTCGCCTGCCCATTGGCGGATTTCTCCATTTATCAAATATTCGCGCTGTTCGAGGAACGCAGGGAGCTGAAATTGTGCGGGAACTTCAGCCATTGATTGGGGGAAAAAACTTTTCATAATCGTTGTTTTTGGTTTATTTCAATCGTTTGCAAAGTTAGGGGTTATCGTTGAATATAACAAAAATAGCTTTTTTCGAAGAAAAAAGTTATAGAATTTTTCATGATTACAGCTTTTTCTGTCGTTTTTTCGTGCTTTTTTCTTAGTTTTACAGCAGTACATTATTTTTATCCTTTGTATGAAAAACCCTTATTTATTGGAGAACACACCCGAAGCCCTCGAAATGCGCCAAAAGGTGAAGGATTTGCTTTTGTCAAGAACGAAAGCTAACGCACAACTTGCCTTACAACTTTTGCAAGGCGGGGGCGTGCATAGCGAACTTGTGCCGTATTTGTGGGGACTTACCTACGCTACATTGGATATTCGCACAACTTCTGTGGAGAAATTATTGATGAAATATTTGTCTGCCGAGCAAATTTCCTTGTATAAAGAACTAAAGGCATTGTATATCGGGCGGTACGAAAAATATGAATGGGAAAATGCAGACGAGGCTTGGGCAGACTTTGCCCTGCATATCCTCGCTACCCACGAAGCCACGCAAGCAATGTTCAGAGATTTTGCTATAGCCTTTTTGATGATAGCGCAAAAGGGCGGTAGGCGTTTGTTGCGCTTCAAGCTCTTGCCCGAAGAAATGATAGTGCGCGAGTTGATAGATGGGCAATATTTGTCTTTAGAAGATTTTGACTTGCCTGCCTTGCCTACCTGTGTAGGCGAGTTTGAGGACTTGAAACAGCTCAATTTGCGAGGCAATCGTATTGCCAATGTGCCTGATAGTTTTGCCAAACTCAAAAATTTGGAACATCTCGAATTTAGTATGACATTAGAGGATTTCGAAATACCTCAAAGTGTTATTGACAAATTCGAAGCCTTTTTTCCCGCAATTATGGCGGAACGTTATCAAACTTCGGCTTGGCATTTTGTGGAGATAAATAACATAGAGAAAGGCATCGAATACTTTGAAAAATCTATACAACTCGTGCAAAATTCTTCTAAATTTTGGAATAATTTGGCGTGGGCATATTCACACGCACATCATTTCGACAAAGCCTTCGAAGCCAGCAAAAAAGCCATTGATTTAGCCGAAAATGTAACCCAAAAAGCCTCTTACCTCAGCAACAAAGCCTCTGACGAACAACGCGCAGGATTGCTGAAAGAATGTGAAGAGAGCGCGCAGGAGGTAAGGAACATACTCAAGCAAGTGCCAAACAAGATGTGGCAAGAGTCGGACTACTTTTCGTTTGCGCTTGCTACCCAAATTTTAGGCAAGTTTGAAGAAGCCCTTACCTACTATGAAAAATACGAACAAAAAGGCGGATATGCTGATGGCTCGTTGTACTACAACAAGGCTTGTATCTATGCACGATTGGGCGATAGGGAAAAAATGTCGGACATGATGCGCCTTTGTGTCGACCACGATAGCCTCGATTGGGTGGCAGAAATGCGTCACGATATGGATTTTCAAGCCTTTTGGGAGGACAGCATCATAGAAGAATTGGAACAATACGCCATAGAACAACAGGAAAAATTACCATTTTAAGCTCAAAAAACGCACTAAGCCCATACTTAGTGCGTTTTGCATTACAAAAAAATACTTTATTCCACCCCAATCATAGTAAAAGCTCCCCAAAAGATAGGTTTTTTGAACTCCTTTTTCAGTTCGAGCTGTGCTTCGTTGAAGGCTTTGCGTTTGTCTTTGTAGAGCGTCCATTTGTTGTAGAAGCGCACCATCAGGCGAGAAGTGGCTTCGTCATCAACCTTGAACAAGCTCATAATCACGGCTTGCGAGCCTGCCACGAGCAAAGAACGTTGCAAACCATACACGCCTTCGCCATCTTTTACCTCGCCTAAGCCTGTTTCACAAGCCGACATTATCACAAGTTCTGTACCTTCCAGCGACATATTCATGGCTTCGCTTGCTGTCAAAATGCCATCTTCTGCATCATAATTGTTGTTGTTTTTTGCCAACACCTCGCCTGCATTTGCCGCCAATACGCCAGACTTGCGCAAGGGGTCGCGCTGTGCCGCCAAAACAGAAGAAACCTCGTCATCTTCGTCCTCTTTGTCTGAGTCGAAAAATCCATGCGTAGCAATATGCACTATAGTAGGCGATTGCATTTCTTTGAGCTTGCCTTCTATCGCTTCGTTCTTTGTGTAAGTGGTAACTTCAAAACCGCCTTGCGTCAGAATGGGCTGTATCTCACGAATTTCTAACTCGGTGCCAGGAAGGGGACTCACATACGCATGATGCGAGCCATCGGGGTCTTTGTCGTGCATACTGCGTTCATCTTTGGCAGAGGTATAAAATACGGGGTCTCCAAACAACAACGCGGTGCGCTTGCCTACCGTGATGCTATTTTTCTTCTTGCGCTTGCCTGCTTTTTCTGCGTCTTTGCGTTGTGCAAGTTGTATCAAATCTTTGGTATTGCTCACCAAACGCACATTCATTTTGTCGATTACATACGTTTCGGACTCGGTTTCATCATTGGCATCAACAAAGAAGGACTCAGGATTTAGTTGGTTATAGACTCCATCAGGCGAGAAATACACCACGCTTGCCTGCCCCAATTCCGCTTCGATGGGTTGCCAATAATGCTTGTAACTATCGCGGTCACGAGATTGGTGTTTCATGCGGTTGCGGTAATTTTTGAGGTATTTTCCCTCGAGGTCGTTGCCTTCTTCTATCAACACAAGCTTAGGGCTTTTGCGCGTTTTGGGCGTTACGACCAACATGGCATACGCGATTTTGTTCGTAAAACCGTCTTCGTATTGCCTGTAGCGTATCACTTCCACCGCTGCCTCGTTGGGTTTGAGATTTTTTTGAACTTGTTCCCAAGTGTAAACTTCTGCCTCGAAAGAACTCGCAAAAGCCTCTGATTTCTCACTCAATTCCTTTTCTAAGGTGTTGATTTCATCGAGTAATTGTTCAGGTTTCACGCTGTTTTCAGCTAATTGTTCATCACTAAGCGACAACAAAATCGTTAGCTCCTCTTTGCGCTTGAGCCACGCCTTGAATTTGTTTATCAAATCTTCGTCTTTGCTGTTCAAAATCGTTTGACGTACTTTGATAGACGAACTCAACAAAATAGCTTTGGTAGCCAAGCGGAAGTTATACATCTTCTCCAACAGTTCGGGGCGTGTATCTTTTTGCTTGATAGCCAATGTATTGTAAAATTCAAAATCATTTTTTATCTTGTTCCAATACCTGCCTTTTTCGCGTTCACTCAGGGCAGGAAAGTAAGTTTTGATAAATTTCAGGTAAGCTGTAGTCGTTTGCTCCAATAATTCGTTAGCGCGTTTGAGGTCGCCTTTCACAAAAAACATACGCCCCAAATTGCTTTGGTTTCTGACATAATCGGGGTGTTGTATGCTTAAAACGCGCCTGTAGATTTCTTCCGCTTTGGTATAGTTTTCTTTCGCTTCATCAAATTTTTTCAATTTTGCGTAAATATCACCCAAGATAGAATACACCGAAGCCGAATTGACATTGCGCCTTTCGAGCTTTTCGAGCCAAATTTTATTGGCAGTTTGCAGGGTAGTAAGTGCGTCTTGATATTTGCGCTCGCCTGCAAATAGCAAACCTTCTGCCTTCAGCACGTCTGCATAAAGCGGGTGCTTGTCATCAAAATTGGAGCGCATGATGCGTTTTGCCTTGCCTATCAGCAGGTGCGACTCATTCATGTTCTTTTGGCTTTGTTGGAAACGGATAATAGCCATTTCCATGTAACTATGCCCCAATTCCACGTGGTTCAAGCCTAATTGCTTTTCTTGAATGTCTATCACTTTTTGTAGCCACTCTTTCGACCTTTCGAGGTCACCTATTTCTTGGTTGTAGCGCGAAAGCAAATGATAACTTTCCGCAGTGCGGAGATTGTTCTCGCCATAAATTTTTTGGGCTATGTTCTTGGCACGCGTGGCGCATTTTTCCGCATTCACGTAGTCGCCTTTGATAAGGTACAAATTGGCTTGTTGATTCAAAGG
>RDXI01000227.1 GCA_004292795.1 Bacteroidota bacterium
CATCTCGATGGTTTGGTAGGCGAGGTTGTCATTCGCACCTTTGTAGAGGTACAATTTCACCATTTCGGCACGCGGGGCAAACAAGCGCACATCTGTTCTTTTGCCATCAGGCGAGATATTCGCGCCCAATTCTTTGGTGGAATAGGTATCTCTGAACCAGCCATCGAAAGTACAAACGGCTTTCATTTGGCGGGGCAAAAACTCAAGCCAATACACGCGCTTTATATCTATAGCTTCAGCAGGCGAGATAACAATTTCGGAGGCAGTATTAGGCAAGACTCCCGCGATAGGAATTTCCTTGCCTGCCGAGTTCGTGAGGCGAAAGGCTTTAGCCTCGAAAGGCACGTTTTCGATGCCATCAATCGTTGCCCAAACCGTACCACTTCTGCGCAATTCGGCACGCAATCTACGCGGTTTCGCGCCTTTCATAAAAACGAGATTGCCTGCATTGTGGATTGCCGTTACTGGAGCAGAAAGCCACTCGCCTTCGTTGATGCGGAACTTGTATTCAGCATGGGGCGGAATTTTGGTGTAGTTGTCATTCGGAACAGCCACTACCCAAAGTTTGTCTTTGCGTTCTTTGAGGGTATAGTCAGTGTCCATGTTCGTGTCCCAGCCTCTGAAAGTGCCTGTAACGTCCACTTTTTTGGCTTTCACGCCATAGACAGCAGGCGAGAAGATAAAATACGCCTTGTCATCGCGTTGGGCGCACCCTTGCAAAATTTCTGCTTCTGTGAAGGCTTGCGCTGTGAGTTTGGGGGTTCGTGCCATAAAAATACACGATAGGAGAAAGAAAGATAGGAATATTCGCATTGAAAGATGAAAGTTGAGAGTTAAGAGATGAATTGTTGAAAGTTGAGAGTTGAACTTTCCAACTTTCATCTTTCAACCTTCAGCCCTCAAAAATACAATCTTTCCTACATTTATTCCTACTTTGCGGGCAAGTTTGATTGCAAACGATTGTGTAATTGCATTCTTTCTTTAAAGAATCGTAAACTAAACAAAATGTTGGTAGTTCTTGAAGATGGGGATATTTCCGAATATAACATTTTCCCTTGTTTCATTTTAATACCATAAAAACAGATGTTAGATAATATCATTGACCAAGTATCTTCCCTCATTCGCCTCAATGAAGAGGAGAAGACATATTTTGCAAGCAAATTGCAAGTAAGGCAGTTTCTTAGGAAAGAATTTGTTTTGCGTGAGGGACAGGTGTGTAGGTATGCCTATTTTGTCAATGCAGGGTGTTTGCGCTATTTTTATAATGTGGAGGGAGTAGAAAATACGGGGCAGTTTTTTTTTGAAAACGCTTGGTACACCGATTATGAAAGTTACTTATTAGAAAAACCTTCCAAACAAAACATTGAAACCCTCGAAAAATCCGAGTTAGTGCTTCTTTCCAAGCAAGATTTGTGGCAACTTTACGAGGATATTCCACAATTTGAAAAATTTGGGCGAATAATGGCAGAAAATGCTTTTTTAGGATTGCGTGCTAGAAACGAAATGCTCACAAATCAAACTGCTGAAGAACGTTACCTGCAACTTATGAGAGAAAGACCTAAAGTAATGGAGCGTATCCCACAGCATTATATTGCTTCTTATTTAGGGATAAAGCCACCTTCTTTGAGTCGTATCAGAAAAAGGATTTTGAATAGTAAATGATTTCTTAACTCAAGTGAATGTTTGTCAAGAATATAAGCCTGAACTTTGCCATGAAATTTTTGATACAGTTACTTTTTCTTGGTAAATATGAAAACTTTATTTTTTTCCCTTTGGGTAGTCATTACTTGCCTACCAATCCACTTTGTCTCGGCGCAAGATAAACTACCTGTGTATGCAGAAGTAGGTTTAGGTTGGGGGCAGACGCTTTTTTTTGGCGATATGAAGGCAAGGCTTGCAGAGTCTTATGGAGGAAGTTTTAACCCCAATGTGGGCAATAACTTGATGATGGGATTTTATGCCTCGCCTGAAAAATGGAAGGGTTTGGGTGTAGGTTCACGCATCAAAGGTACTTTTGGTACTTCTGTAGAAGGTGATAATGGAGATAGATACATTTTCAACTACTATAATCTGGCGCTGACTGCCAAATATTATGCTATGAGTAGGACTTTCAATAAAGGTCTGTATATAAGAGGCAGTACGGGGTTTGGACAATTCACTACCAAACGCATTAATGAAACTACTAATCTTTATAAGCATCAATATGCTATTGGCATATCTTGGATGGGGGGATTGGGTTATACAATCCCATTCAAAAAAAGTGCCTTGAGTATAGAAACTGAATTTGAATATGCCAACCGAAACGGTACGGCTGATGGAATCGGACAAATGCGCTATACGAGTGGGCAAATAGGAGGAAATATCATACTATCTTTTTAGCCTAAACTGTCTTGCCTTGTTTGCTTAGTCTTAGCGTCCCCCAAACCCAAAGCCTCCCGCTTGTTCTTTTCGGCAAGCGGGAGGCTTGCTATTGGGTAAGTCGTAGTGTGCTTTTATTTTACAAAATTACAATATAATGCTAAAACAAAACTATTATTCATTCAAAAGAGCCTGAAAATCTTGGTCTTGCCAATAGGCTTCGAAGTCGGGGTCAAGCCTTGCCTCCCTTGCCCACGAAGCACGCCCTGCTTCTAAGGCTTTGTCTAAAGCATTGAGCATAAGCGGTTTTTGGCGCAGTCTGGCGTGTAGGCAAGCCCTGTTGTACCAACACGCGCCACCGCCATAATAATAGTCGTGCCTCGTAACTTCCTCATAATTTTTGCGTGCTTCTTCGTAGTCTTGCAAGAAATAAGAAGCCAATCCATGACAAAAATAGTGTTCGCTGTCCCAATTTTTTTGTGGTATTTTTTGTAGGCAAGCTAACACGATTTTAGCCTCTTCTTGCGCCTTGCCTACCTCTTGCATACGCAAAAACATCGAGCCTTTGTTGGCGTGGTACAAGGCTTTGGCTTTGTCGTCTGTTACCAAAAGCAGGGCTTTGTCTAAGGCTGTCAGGGCTTGTGCGTATTGTTGCAAACCGCCATGCACCCACGCCAACGTATTCCAAAAAGTAGGCGAGTTGGGATTGAGTTCGCAAGCCTGTTCGATAGCAGTAAGGGCTTCTTTGTGGCGCAAGACATGGAGCAACTGCCATGCCTCGTCATGGTAGCGCGTAGCCATAATGTTCGGAAAAAATGCTTCAAACTTCTGCAAAACACCCTTGCCTACTATGTCAGGCGTGAAGTACAAATATTCGAGAGCTTTCAGGTTTTGCAAGTTGTCAGGCAATGTTTCGAGTGGGTTTCCTTCCACCGAGAGCGAATGTAAATGCACAAAATCGCCCACCGCTTCGGGTAGTGTGCGCAAGTCGAAATAATCCAAAGACAAATAATGATGCGAGTCGATGAGTTGGGCTATGATATAATGCTCTGGGGCGGTTTTGTTTTTGAGGCAAAACAACGCGCCCTTGCCTGTGATGCGCAAAACGAAATTGGCAAACGCATTTTTATCTACAGTAGGATTTGCCGTAACTTGGCGCAAAAATTTGTCCATGTCTTGTTCGTGGTATTCGTACAAATGATACGGATTCCAAATGTGCACCTTCAGGTGTTCGAGGAGCGAGGGCGGGGCGTACCTTTGTAACAAATCAATCGCTTCTTTGCGAGTCTTTTCGGTAGTGTGAAAAATAGCCAACACAGCCAAATGCGTATGCAAAGCAGGAGGCACGCCTCCGCCTGTCAATAATTGGAAGGCAAGCTCTACAGAACTATCGTCTTGGCTTTCCAATAAATTTTTGATTTTGTCTTGTAATTCCAGCGTTTCCTCGTCAGTGCGAAGCAAATACTGCGTATCTTTTTTCATAAAATGTAATTTTTGGGGTAGAAAAAAGCTATCTGTTTGGGTAACTATAGCTTTTTTTTGTAAATAAAAAGCTGGAGACTTGGTGTAACTATAGCTTTTTTTGTAAATAAAAAGCTGGAAACTTGGTGTAACTATAGTTTTTTTGTAGCAAATATTTGTAACAGCCCTAAAACAAGAAATCGTGCTTGGGAGGGTAGGCAAGTTGTTTTGTGTGTATTTTTATCTACTTTATTTTTTATAATGTTTAATCTTTGCTATTTCAAAACTCAACACTCGCCTATGCGCAGGCAAGGAAAGGGGGCAATCTCTACAAAATTACGCAATATTTTTGAGAAAAACTGCTATTTGGAACAGGAATTAAATAAAGTGATATTTTGATGTAGCATAGGCATCTTGCCTAATGCTGTCAATTCAAGAATAAGTAGGTATGCATCTGAACAAGACTGCATTGAGCCAACAGCGCAGGCTAAAGCCTACGCTACAGTGGGAGCGCATTTTTTGAAAATACCACACAAAACGCTATCTTTGTGCTTCTAAACTATGGCTATATGAACGTGAGTTCGGAATTAAAAGATAGGCTATTGTAGCCAAAACAAAGGAAAAGAGTAACAACGCTGTAAGCGTCTGCAGTACAAGCTTGGCAACAGACGCTAACAGCGTGACTATGAGAGGGGAAAGTGTGTTTTTGTTTTGAAAGAGCCTTTTATCTATCATTCAATACATTGATTTACAATATTTTAGCTCTAAATCTAATTCCGAATTCACGTTGAAAAATGGATACTTGCAGAATGACTGTTCATATTTTTTGGTAGCTTCCGCTATAACTTTCTAAGAATCATACAAAATAACACTTTATTTCAAAAAACAATAATCCTTGCTTTTTTTGTGCTATTTTTCAAAACAACTACAAATGGGTAGGCAAGGCGGTTTGCCTGTAGGAAAGCACAAGCCATTTGAGCAAACGCGCTTATATTGAGCATACGACCAGCGCAAGCAAAACTTTTTTATACCCTTTTAAGGGTATTTTTAAAGAAGTGAAAAATCATAAACTACTGAAAATCAACACCTTATAGTTTTGTTAATTTTTTAAGCATTTGGAGGTAAGGGAAATTTATCTTAGCTTTGCATCAAGTTATTCGCCTGTAGGCGAGGCGCGTTTTGGCTGTTTTTCGAGAAAAAACAAAGGCACTTCAGTTCTTGCAACTGCTTCATTTTGAGGGTTTTAGATTTGTTTCTTGCCTGTTTGGGTGGGATTCTATGTAACATACGAAGTTTCGTGTGTTAGTGGACTACGCTTTACTTTGTAAACAACACATTTTAAATATGGAATCTCCAAAACACTTGTCACATAAACCAATAATCTCGGTTAATGATTATGACAAAATAGACGCATTGTATGCAAATAATACAGATGTAAAAGCACTTTCTATTGGAAAGGCGCAATATGATGGTAAGCAAATTTCTCTAAAGGTATGGAGACATACAGACAAAAAATGGAGTAGACAAAGCGAAGAGCTACCAATTCATAGAAATTTGGATTTATCAATACTATTTCTTGCGGCACTAACAACCGACATTACAGCACATTACCCTAAAAGTAACTTAAGGGAAGTAATTGATAATGATTTCGAAGTACAGTTAATCAAAGATTACTACGAGGAAAACAAAACGTTTATAGAACCACGTTTAAATGAATTAAAAAGATTGTTAAACAATATTATACAATAAAATATATGAAAAAAGTATTAGCTTTCCTGTTCGTTGAAGTCTTAGACTTCAACGCAATGGAATTGCGGCCTGCAACCGCTACGCCAAAGGCGAAAATAACCGCGCTAATGTACTTTTAGCGCGGTTATGCCGTTGTTGGTGTTTAGAAAGGTGGGCGTAATTTTGTTCTTAAGCCACACTTTACTACCCACCTTTCGACACCAACAACACCGCGCAAAGGCTGTCGGTTGTTGGTGTCGAAAAGTGCAGTAGTTAA
>RDXI01000021.1 GCA_004292795.1 Bacteroidota bacterium
TAAATGTTAAATGTTAAATGTTAAATGTTAAATGTTAAATGTTAAATGTTAAATGTTAAATGTTAAATGTTAAATGTTATTGCTGTAAGAGTTGGAGTCGAACCAACACGCGGTAGTTAGGAAGTCATCTCAGGAGTCAGAGAGCCTCTTTGTTCCATTGCCCGCACCCACGAGAACGGTGGGTATGTCTGCCAATTTCATCACCTTACAGTATGGTGGTCATTTATCATTTATCAGGGAACATTTATCAAACTGTTTGAGAAGCAAATGTTAAATGATATATGTTAAATGATTTATGATGCAAAGATAGGGTGGGTATTTGTATTTTGCAAATTTCTTAAAAAATATTCTAAAAATATATTGAATTTCTATATTTATCGTTATTTATTAAGAAAATCTAATTTTGTATAACTGAAAATGGATAAAAATTTAGAAATCGATAATGTGGATTTGAAGATACTCCAAATCCTGATGACTGATGCCACCCTTGCCTACACAGAGGTAGCCAAGCGCGTTTTTGTGTCTGATGCCACTGTCCATGTGCGCATGAAAAAGCTCAAAGAAATGGGCATCGTGTTGGGTTCGCAACTCACGCTGGACTACAGCAAGTTGGGTTGGGACATCAAGGCATTTGTGGGCATTTACCTTGACCGAAGCTCGCTCTATGATGATGTGGTAGCCGAGTTAGGCAAGATTGTAGAAATCGTAGAGCTAAACTATACTACAGGTAGCTATAGTATGTTTGCGAAATTGATATGCCGAGATACGCAACACTTGCGGGCTGTATTGCACGACAAGCTACAACCCATTCGAGGCATACAGCGTACCGAAACGCTTATTTCCTTAGAGGAGTCCGTTTCGCGCAATATTCAACTTTCCTGAAAGAGCCAAAGGCAATGCTATTAAGCTAAGGAATTTTAGACAGGATTAACAGAATTTACAGGTAAATTGGGCGTTTGTTGTTTTTGGCGCACTAAAGACAAGAAAAAATCCTGTAAATCTTGTTAATCCTGTCTTCTGTTTGTTAGCTCGATAGCATTGAAGCCAAAGGCAAGCTGAAACTTGCCTTTGGCTTATTTAGCAAAAACTTATATCCGTTTGCCTAAAAATTTTGTATCTTTGCCTTGTAGAAACTAAAACTATCTAAGTATGCAATTCGCTGATGTAAAAAATGATATAGCTTTTCGCAAAATATTTGGGAATGAAACTAAGACAGAAATTTTAGTTTCTTTTCTAAATGCCGTATTGAAACTGGAAGATAAAAAACGGCTAACTTCTGTAGAAATACTGAACCCTTATCAAGTGCCTATCGTGTTAGGTGCGAAATCAACCATTTTGGACGTAAAAGCAAAGGATAGTTCGGGCAATGAATACATCGTGGAAATGCAATTCACAGACAAAGCAGGTTTTGCCAAAAGGGTAGTGTACTACAGTGCCAAAAGCTACTCCTCACAACTCAACGAAGGGCAAGCCTACCACAAACTAAACAAGGTTATTTTTATTGGTATTTTGAATTTTACGTTTTTAGAAACAACGCATTATCTGTCGAGGCATTTGATTTTGGACACTGAAACAGGCGAGCATACACTCAAAGACTTAGATTTTAACTTTATCGAGTTGCCGAAATTTGATAAAAGTGAGAAAGAATTAGCTACATTGATAGACAAATGGGTGTATTTTATCAAAAACGCGCCTAATTTGAATGTCATTCCTCCCAATACAGACGATAAAGGCTTAGAAACTGCCTACAACGTGGCAGACCGCCACACATGGACAAAGGCAGATTTGGAGGCTTATGAATATGCCCAAATGCGAGAAACAGACGAAGTAACACGCGAGATACTTGTGGAGGAAAGAAAAGCCATTGAAATTGCTAAAAACTTTATTGCTATGGGTTTAGACAATCTTACGATTGCCACAGGAACAGGCTTAACCATCGAGCAAGTAGAAGAACTACGCAATGAAACAGCCTAAAAACAAAAAAAGGCAAGCCGAAACTTGCCTTTTGGTTTATTTATCTCTGTCAGTGAGCCATTTGGCTATTGTGGGACCGAGTTCTTTTTGAGAACGCGCCCCTGTGAATACGCCTATGTGTCCCCCGGGGAATTCATACAGTTGTTTGTCTTTGCTACCCACTGCATCATTCAAGGGCTTGGTGGCACTTGGTGGCACGAGGTGGTCTTCTGATGCATAAATGGTCAAGATGGGTTGCACTATGTTTTTGAGATTGACGGTGTGCTTGCCTATCTGCAAAGTACCTTTCACTAATTTGTTTTGTTGATAAAGGTCTTTTACGAATTGGCGGTACGTCTCGCCTGCTTGGTCGGGCAGGTCGTTTATCCATTTCTCCATACGCATAAAGTTCATGAGTTTGTCCTCATCATCAAGCATATTGAGCAAATTACGTTGTTTGCGCACTTTGAGCATAGGCTTCAACATCTGAAAACCTGTGTCTAAGAACGTACCGGGGATTAGCCCACCAAAACCTTCTACTATAGCGTCAATGTCCAAAGACTTCGCCCACTTGAACAACAAACCATCTTCTTTCGAAAAGTCGATAGGTGTTACCAATGTAATGAGGTTTTTGATTTTTTCGGTATGAATAGCCGTATAAATAGTAGAGAACGTTCCGCCTTGGCACACGCCTAATAGGTTGATGCTCTCCAAACCCCTCGAATGACGAATATAATCCACCGCGCCGTTCAGGTAGCCGTTAATGTAGTCGTCCATCGTCAGGTAGCGGTCGTTGCGCGTAGGATAGCCTGTATCCAAGACATAAATATCCGCTCCTAAGCTCAAAAGTTTACGCACCAAACTACGGTCTGGCTGTAAGTCCATCATATCGAAGCGGTTGATGAGCGCGTAAGAAATCAAGATAGGCGTTTCGATGGTAGCAGGCGTAGCGCGTTTGTAATGAAACAAGCGCACAAGGTCTTCTTGCCACACCATTTCCTTGTCTGATGTGCCTACATCGATGGTGTCCATCTGATTGAAAAGTTGCGTGCCTTTGGTTATTTTTTGCTGTGTTTCGCTGAATTTTTGCGTAAGTTCTAAGAAAGGATTATGCATGGGAAGGGATTGATTTGTTGGTTGGTTGATTTATTGGTTGGGTAGTTAGTTAATTTTATCAAACAAACTAACAAACCCTCAAACAAACTAATTAATTTTTCTTTGTAGTTTTTCGCGTGGTAGTTTTGCCGTTGCTTTGTGCAGATGCGCCATTGGCAGTTTCAGATTCCTCGCCTGCTTTTTCGTGTTGGGCGTTTTCGAGGTCGCGCACTTTGCGTTTGAGTTCGTGAACGGTTTGGTTGAGCGCGTCCATTTCAGAACGAGGCACTACAGGCAAGCCTGCCAACATTTTCTCCATTTGTCGCTCCAAGCCTCCTTTGATTTCCAAGCCAAGTTGCACTACTTTTCCTTGCAAGGTGCTGTATTCTAAGCTACTAAAGAACGCAATGGTGTCGTTTTCCATCGTGTCCACCCAAAGATTGTAGAACTCATCAAATGGCATTGCATCGAGGTTCGCGCCTACTTTAGCTATAGCTTGTTGCAATGTTTTCTCCATAGCCTTGTTGCCTATTTGGTAGGCAAGTTGTTGTATTTCGGTGGACTTGATGTAGTACTGCACCAATTTGTCTTGCACCTGCATCATAAGCGAGGTCATTTCCTTTTCGCGTCCTGCGGGTGCAGTCGTAAAGTAAGGATTGATAACCTTGTGGAATTGCTCACTAAAGTTTTGGTAAACGTCTGAAATGGTCTGCAAACCACTGTGCAACATAGCTTCAGGCTTCGTCATTTTGCCCCATTGCTCCCCAAACATTTTTTGCATTTCAGGGAAACGCTCCATAATAGTTTGGTTGTATTGCTGTATTTGTTGCAAGAAACTTTGTGATTTGTCGGGAGTCATAAATTGGAACATACCGTCCATCACGCCCTTGTATTGGTTCATATCAAAGGCTTTCATCATATCTTCCGCGCCGAATGAGGTCTTGCCTCCGCTCATGGTTTGCCACATTTTATGCCCTTTCTGCCACATATCCATCATTTGCAAATACGTTTGCGCATTGTTCAGCAGGTTGTTTGCCTGTTGGGGCATCTGCATGAAGTTAGGCGAGAATTGCTGTGTGTTGCCCATCATGGCTTGTAGCCCTTTGGCAATGTTGCCGTACCAATCTTGCGCCGATTGTGCCATATTGAAGGCAGGCGAGGACTGCTGTTGTGTATTTTGACCAAAAAACTCCATGAGGCGCGTCCCTGCTTGGGCTTGGGCTTCCATCCATTTTTGCACCATTTCAGGCATTTGCTCCGAGCCTTTGCTTTGCATAGATGAGAGGATAGAGTCGGCAAGGCTTTTTTGGTTATCAAACCAACTTTTGTAGAGTTCTACCGATTTATTCAAAACCTCACTGTTTTCAAAGGTTTCTTTAATCTTGCCTGCGATTTGCGACTGCGTATTCATCCACGCCTCGAAAAAATTTTTAGTGCTGTCCATTCGTTTCAAAAATAAAATATTCGACTGCAAAGGTAGCACACATTTAGGAGAACACCAAATATTTCGTTTTTAGGGTGGTTAAATCGTTTGCGGTAAAATAATGCGGTGCTTCCAGAGAGCCAAATCGCGCTTGTGCCTATGCCATTGACCTCGCCTGCCAAGCTATTTCCACCGCCTGCAAAATCAGTTACCACTGCTTGAGGGGTAATTTTGCGGGTAGTGTGATTGTTTCTATCCACTACATACAAATTCTCTGATGCGTCAATAGCAATACCAGATGGGTTATTGAAAAATGTTGCGACCTTGCGAAAAAATGTTGTAACCTTGCGATAAAATGTTACAACCTTGCGATAAAATGTTACAACCTTGCGATAAAATGTTGCAACCTTGCGATAAAATGTTGCAACCTTGCGAAAATATCTTGCCTACAAGTGAAAAAATGTTGCGACCTTGCGATAAAATGTTGCGACCTTGCGATGAAATGTTGCAACCTTGCGAAAACATCTTGCCTACAAGTGAAAAAATGTTGCGACCTTGCGAAAAAATGTTGCCTAAACCAATCGCTAACCTGCTATTTGTTTTATAAAGGTAGCAAAAAAATTTCACACTTCTACAATATTTTTTCTACTATGTGCTACTTATACAAGCCTATTGGTAATAATACATCTCTTATTGCTTACAAAACATCAATATGATGCTATTTGTTGTCTATTATGAGGTAAAAATGGGCTATACCTACTAACTTCATTGATACATTACCGTTGGTATATGCTTAACAACCTTTTTCAGATAGCCGTAGTATTTCAACGTAGCACCTTCGTTACAAACCAAGTATTTTCAAAAAGAGTAAGTTCGATGGTTACAAATGTATATTTGTTTTGGTGCATTTTCCGAAGCATTTTTAAGGTTTTTCGGCTATATGCTCTCACATTATTTGTAGCATTATGCTACGAATTACCAAATTTACCATAAAAATAAGCGTCCTGCTTTGGATTTGATAGGTCTTAGCTTGACGCTAAGACCAAGTAAGAGCCAAAAAATTCACGCAATTAAGAAAAAACTATTGATAAAAATATATTCCATTTTAATTACTATAACAAGGTTTAACTTCAGGTATTGGCATATATGGCTTTATCATATATCGTTTTTCTCTGAAGATAAATCTCCGTGCTATCAAAGATTCTAACTTTAAACCTAAAGAAGGTTGTCCCTTATTTTTTGACCGATAAATATCTATATTACTGACAAAAAAAGTTCTATTCTATTAAAATCTCTATCAAAATATTTACTAAATAATTTTGACATAAAATCCTCAAAACAAGTAGTAAATTTTTGTGACATATTATCTAAATCAAATCCCTGTGTAGTTTCTATACCTTTTAATTCTACTAAAGCTATAGCATAACTTTCTATCACACCCTTACATTTTTGAATAATCAAACAATCGGGTGAAGCAGGTCTATTCTCTATATTAAGGTTATTGTAATAATTATCAACCTTAATGATAAGATAATCTTCTTTATCTATCTTATCAGAAATTAGCACTGAAATATCATTTTCATCACAAGTACCCACTATAAAAGGTTGTAAATCAGCATCTTGTCTGATACGTTCTAACAGGTTCATAGTTCGTTTTGGGCGTTTAATTTTTCATAAATTTCCATTCGTTTCTCATAAAGTTTTTCCGAAGTTGCCACAAAATTGTTGTCATCAATACCTTCTTCTGTGACAAGCATATCTTGCGCATCTATACTTCCTTCATCAGTCATAATCATGTGATAGCAAGCCACTTTTTCATAAGCTATTTTCTTTTCTAATATTAAATTAGAAAGCTCATTGAACATATAATTGCTGTGTGAAGTCATAATAATTTTTACATTATATTCTTGTGTTAAACGAACTAAGAAACTCATAAATATTACTTGCATTTCAGGGTGCAGATGTGCTTCAGGTTCTTCTATAAATAAGACAGTTTTTTTATGTATTATTTCTTTCTCAGGTTCACTATTAAATTTTAATAGTGAAATTATAAAAACAAGCTCCGACTCCATAGAAGATGCCTCTTTTAACGATAATATATTATTTTTTTTGTGAAGATAAATTATTTTGTTTTTATCATATTTTATAGAGTAGTCTAACATATTATTTTCCATATCTTTTACAATAGGCAAGTATTTCCCTCGCCTTTCATTACTATTCAATTCCTTTATTTTTTTGATATAATCAGCTATAGGTTCAGGGAATTTAGAAAAATCATATATACCTTGCTCCAAGAGATAATGTAACCCTGAACGGGAGGCAGGAAGAAATAACATTTCATTTATTTCTTTTTTTACATCTACTACAAACATATCAAAAATAATTCTATAGTGATAATTCCTTTCTATACTATCGAGTGTAATTACTATATTAAAATATGCTTGTTTATCATTTTCTTTGCCTATTATTATCTCGTGTTCATCAATATTATTATATGGCTTAATTTTCGCTCTAAAATAGCTTTTAAAGTCAAAATTTAACACTTCAAAACTATCATAATCTCCATTTCCAATAGACAAAATAAACAAATCAGTTTCTATTTGAATCACATATTTTTGGTTTTCAGTATTTTTTTGGTTTTGTATGTTACGAATATCTGTATGATTGCGTTCTATAGATTCTTGTAAACTTTTTGCAAACCCTAAGTCCAATATCCGTTTAATACCTGTTATGAGGTTTTTTGTCGGATCTGATAACATAAACGCTTTGCTTATATCTGTTAATTGCCTATCGCTTTCAGCGTTATAGCTGTAAAGATTATTTTGCAAATTTTTCAATACAATGTAGACTATATTCATAGCATAAGACTTACCTACACTATTTTTGCCATAGATCAGTTGTAGGTCTTGAGTAAGGTCAAGACTAAATTCATGGATAGGTCCGAAGTTCTTTATTGATATTTTCATACTGCAAATATAAGCACTATCAACATCAAAACCAAAAAACCTCCCCACTTTTTTAAATGAGGAGGTTTAATTTGCTGATTTACAAACACTTACTTCTTCTTAATACTCACTCTTATTCCTTCCGAATGGCTGGCGAACTCTGGGGCGTACATACATTGTAGGGTAGTGATGCCGTTAGAGAAGTCGCCTTCGTGGGTAGCACGCAAGGGATACTCGAATACATAAGTACCTTTGTGCAGGTAGCCGATAAAGAAATTCGTAGCCACGTCTCGCGTACTTTCGTAGTAGCCTATGCCGTCTTGGTATTTGTAGCTTGAGATGACATTGATAGGCTCGAAGGCAGAGGCACGCATATCTTTCAAATGCACGTACTCAAGGTTTCTGTCCACGCGAATTTCGATGCGTACTTTCACGAGGTCGCCCACTTGGATAGGCGTTTTTTCGGTGATAGGCACGAGAGTCTTGCCTGTGTCGCTGTCTTTTTCGAGGAAAAGCGTCTTTTTGATGCTTACGGGTGTTGCGGCAGGGGTAATTTTGTCCAACTGTTCGAAGTATTGCCAATAGACCGCGCCCCACGCTACGCCTGCATCAGATTTTTTCACGGTGATATTGCCCATTTCAGGCTTCACATCTTTTGCCTTCCACGAGGTTTTGAAATAGCCCGTACCTGCTTCTACCTTGCCTGCATTTGCCTCGGAGAATGGATTAACCAACTGCCCGCCCATTGTAACCTCTACGAGTTTTTCGCTTTCGAGCCAATTCTGCCCACGCAAAAGAAGCGCGTAACAAGCCTCTGCAGTGGCTTTGGTTGTTTTCCAATCTTGCGTTTGCTTTTGTTTCAGCATCCACGTCTTGAGGTCATCAATCATTTTTTGGTCATTCGCCACTTCATCAAAAAGCTCAATCATCAAAGCATGGCTTTCGATAGAGGCTTCGTGCCAATAATAACCGTAGCTATCTTTCCACCAAGTACCCATTTCTTCGCTGGAAAGGGCTTTTTCGCGCAAAGACTTGATAACCTTCGCAGGGGTTTGCGTATCTTTCAGGCGGTTCAAGCCCAACGCGAGCATACCTTGTCCGTAGCGATTGAAGGAAAGCCAATATTTTTGCGCCTGTCCTTTGTAATAATCAAAGGCTTCTTGATGACGCTTTTCGATAGGCAAGTCCAAGAAATAAGTACGCGCATACAGATATTGCACCTCGAAATAGCCGATATGTTGGTCTTCGAGTTTGATTTTTCCTTGTTTCGCAAGGCGTTTCAATTCCTCATAATCGCGGTCTATTTGGCGGTCAAGGTAAGCAATGGCTTTTTGCACCATACGCCAAGAACGTGCATCATCACGCACAGATTTTACTTTCAGTCTGTCGAGGTGTCCGAGTCCTGTAACGATATGTTGCGTAATGTAGCGGTCTTCGGGCATACCTTCGAACCACGTCCACGCGCCTGAACTTACCTGCTTTTTCTCCAATTTCTCAAGCGCGGAGGCAAGCTCTTTGCTCATTCTGTTGAGGTCAAACAATACGGCAACTTGACGTTTGCGTTGCCCTTCGTTGTTGGCATTGAGCAACCAAGGCGTTTCTTCCAAAATGATGCTTTTCAATTCTTGGTTTTTGTCCAAAGCAGAAAGGAACGATTCGGGAGTTTCTTTCGACCAACTATCAAATACTTGTTTGATGCGTGGGGCAGAATTTACGATATGCGTAGCCAAGCTATTCGCATAATAACGGCTGAAAACTTGCTCGGCACATTCGTATGGATATTCCATCATGTACGGCAATGCCTGAATAGCATACCACGCAGGATTGGACGTGAACTCAAGCGTTACTTTTTCGTGGCGCAAGGTGTTGGATTTTGCCGAAGCTATCAGCTTATCCATCTTGAAATCTTTGGTTTGATTGCCACGAATAGGCAAGGGCATAGTTTCAGTAACGAGCATCGAGTTCGTGAGGACAGGCAAGGTCATTTCTTCGCCATCGCTGAACGCGCCACCTTTCGCCACCACGCGGTAGGTAAGGGCTTGTGTTCCCGCAGGAATTTTCAAACTCCAGAATACTACAGTGCTTTGTCCCGCAGGTACTTTGAAGGGTTGTTGCGGTGTGCCATTGCCGAGTTTGGCATCGAGGCTTTGCGCATCAAGCGGATTTGTAAGCGTGAGTTGCGCTGTGCCTGTCATTTCCTTGTCACTTAGGTTCGTGATTTTCGAAGGAAAGACTATAGCGTCATTCTCGCGGAAGAATCGAGGTGCATTAGGCACAACCATCAGTTCTTTTTGTGTTACGAGTGCATTGGTTGCTATGGCAGATTGCAAGGTTTTGGTATGCGCCAAGCCGAGCATTTTCCAGCGCGTTAGGGCTTCGGGTACAGTGAATTTCACGAGTACATCACCATTCGCATCTGTAGAAAGGTGTGGATAGAAAAAGGCAGTTTCGCTAAAATTAGTGCGCACTTTCACTTGACTCATGTCCTCGCCTCCTTCGGCTTTCTTGCCTCCTTTGACAGCATCAGGTTTCTTTTGTGCTTCTTCTTTTTTAGCTTCTGTAGGCTTGTCTGCCAAAACTTGGTCAAATGATGCAATAGGAGCTTCCTCTGCCGACTTTTCATCATCTCTGTTCCTGTCTTTTTTCGCACTCTCTTTGCGCAAAGCCATCGCAGGGGCAGACCTCATCACTACATCTCCCTCCATATCTTCGAATTGGTAGCGATGAATGAAGTAGTACATATTGAAATTAAACCAATTCAAGTAGTCGTAAGAGCGCGAAGCCGTACCTGCGTAGTTGTTCCAACCCGAAGTATAAAGCCTGAAGTCTTCTTTGTTGAAGGTACTGCCATTGTTCCAAGCGCGTGTAGCATAATAACTGTTGTAGATATTGAAGCCCCAACTGTTCGCCCTGAAAACATCAAGCGAAGCATCATACAAGGTAGCCACCATTTCCGCCGCCACTTTGTCGCCATTTTTGCCTTTGATGCGTATGCGCCATTCTTCTTCCTGCCCGGGTTGTAGTTTGTTGCGGAAGGTTTCGAAGGTAATGTCAAGCTCTTTGTTCGTTCTTGGCACGGTAATGGTCATACTTTCTGTAAAGGCTTGGTTATCCTTTACCATAGTAACTAACACGCTCAAATTGCCTCTGTGTTTTTCTTCGATAGGAATTTCGAAAGACTTGCTTTCATTGTTCAGCCTTACCCATTCCTTTTTCACGATTTGGCTTTGATGCTCTATTTCATACAACACCTGCACGTCTTCGCTGGAGGCAAGTTTCACAACGGCAGTCTTGCCTACCTCCACTACGTCCTCTTTCAAAGAGTAGGCAAGGTATGTTGGCACAGGCACACCGCGTTGTTTCGGCTCGGTGTAGGCAAGATAATATACTTCCTTCACTTCCGTTCCGTATTGGTCGAGTGCTTTTATCTCAATGGCATATTGCCCCGATTCCCATTTGTCGAAATTGGCAGGCGAGATTTTTTCGGGCTTTTCTGTATTGAACGAAGTAGCAAACACTTCTTTTTCCGTAGCCCAAAGGTACGCATTGTTTTCGTCCTTGTAGCTGTGGGCAGGCAAGACTTTGTGCCAATCGGCTTCGCTGTAGATGAACTTATCGGGCTTGCCTGCTGTGTGGGGTAGGTAAGCGCGTGAAGGCGTTTTGAGCTTGCGAATGGTAAACGTACCTTTCGCGTTGATAGGCTCGCCTGCCAAATTCGTACTTTTCACTGTGAATTGAGGCGCGTCTTTCGTGTCCCATTCTTCAGGCACACTCGCACTAAGCGCGAGGGCTTGATAACTTACCGCTACGTTTCCACTTCCCGACCTTGTTTCGCCGTTGATGTCCGTAACGTCTGCATACACCGTATAGACAAACGTAGGCATATTTTCTTTGGCAATGTTCGGGTCAGGCAAGGCATTGAAACTTACCTCAAAAGAACCATCAGGCAAGGTTTTCGAAAAGCCATTCGTGATTTCCATTTGAGGCGAAGCAGGATAACCGCCATACCAATAATACCACCAACGAGGGAATCTTGCCTCCCTTACCACGCGATATTTCACTTCCGCGCCATCGATGCTCGCTCCTGAAAAGGCTTTCGCAATGCCTTTCACTTTGATATTTTCATTCAAACGAAACGTACCCTTCACAGGCTCGAAGGTAACTTCGAACTTAGGACGCTTGTATTCTTCTACTGAAAAATAATGTTGCCCCAACGATTGATTGTTGGTAGGCTGGCGCACTTTCACGATTTGCCCCTCGCGCAGATTGTCCTCTTTCAAGTCATTCATACGCTTGATTTCGTCCACATTCGTGTTGTATAGGCGAGCCAACATTTTCAACGTTTGCCCCTTCGCTACAGTGTGGTCAATGTCATTCACCGAACTACGTGCATAGAGGTTCAGGTACATCTGCCCTGTTAGCCCTGTAGTAGGCAAGGTAAATGTGCCACTGATAGAGCCAAATTCGTTGGTAGTGAGGATAAGCTCATTCACTTTTTGTCCGTTTACATCACGCATCTCTACCAACACCTCAAACTTAGGCACGAGGCGGTTGTCTTCGCCATTGCCTTGCATCACTATAGATTTGAAATGCAATGTTTGTCCAGGTCGATAAATAGCGCGGTCTGCAAACGTGAAAGCGCGAGGCGGAATAGCCTGCACCAAGTCTTCGCGGTTGTAATAATAGGCATACGAAGCATCTTCGCCATCGAGTTTGTCGTCCCCGAATTTCAAATTCACATAATACGGCTCATAATGCTTGTTGTTTTGGTGGGCAGGTGCTTGAAAATAGCCTTCTGCATCAGATTTGTAATTGCCTACCGTTTTGCGTTTGTAGCCACCGCGCCCACTGTCATAGTCATAATATTGAAAATACACTTCTGCTTCCACGCCTTGCATGGGCTTGCCTGTTTTGCGGTGTAGTACACGATATTCTACAGCATTTTCTGTATTGCGATACACACAGCTAAGATTTGTAGCCGTAGTAAGCGCGTAAGAAATAGACTCGCCTTGATACTCAAACTTAGGCGAACTGCCACAAAGTATGATATAATCGCCTACAGGCAAGCTATTGATTTTTTCTTCGGTAACGTGAGGCTGATAATCGCCTTCTTGAGGTAAGTCTGTAGTCCATTCATGCACTGCTTTCCAGCCTGCTATATCTCGTAGCGCGTCCCCTTCAGGATAGTATTTATCACGTCCCGAATATTTTTGCACCGTTTTTTCCCAATCTTTAGGCGAGCATTTTATCACTTTCCAATACACTTTAGGCAAGTTCCTATAACGCAACGACACCGCAAAATTCTCATTGCCTACTTGCACGCGCTTTGCCGTTATTTTGAGTTCGCGCTCTTTGATACGGCTTTGTAAATCTCGGCAGTTTTGCGCTCCATCTGTTTTGTCGTAGCGTTTGATAACGTCTTCTGCTAAGGCGTATGCGGTTTTGAGGTCGCTCTGAAATTGCGGACTCCCTTGTGGATTAAAGCCTTTGCCTTGCGCAAAATACAGCTCGCCTACCTGCCACAAAAACATAGACTCCATCTCCGTACCTTCGTGTATTTTGGCATATTGGCGGTGTGTTTCTATGAATTTGTTGGTCTTGTCGGGAATGTTCATACTTGCCTGCATGAGCGTAATGCGCTTAAAATCAAGGTCAGCCAACACCATTTTGTTCGGGTGCGTCATAGCCCTGCGCGTCAATTCTTGCAAATGCTTCAAGGCGTGGAACTTATACGAGTCCACATCTTTAGTTTCGACTTTCAAGTTCGCAAAATCTTTGGCAGGCAAGAGAAAGTCGGGGTTATTGAACGTAAATTGGTAGGCAGGTTTGGGCAATTCCAACTCATTGTGTGCCAAAAAATCTACGGCACGATGCGCCAAAAATTCGTACAAAGTAGGGCGCAATAGGCGCGTTTTCTCCATACCTTTGTGCAAAATGTCGTCATAAATCGCAATGGGAAAGCCTTGTAGCTCTTGCGGTTTTTCGAGGGAGGCAAGATATTCTTTCTGTATCTCGTCAGCTATCTTGCGCATATCCCACGTCCTGATGTCCTCGAGTTTCACATCACCCGAAGTTTGGGTACGTTGTGCAATTTGCCAACGTTGTTGATTGTAATACTGCCAATACAAATCGGCAAGCATCGAATGGAGCAAAGGCTTCACAGGGAACTTGCTATTCGTGGCTTCTGTACGAAACTCCTCTATTGATTTGGCAATATCATCTTCCTGCACTTGCGAGGAGTAGGTAAGTTTGTAAATCAACGCCTTCACTTCCTGCGCCGCATTGCCTTCAGTTTGGGCGCGTTTGCGCACTTCGAGGGCAACTTCGAGGGCAGACTTCGGCAAGCCCTGATTGAGCAAGGAGTCGGCTCGTTTCCAAGCACTGTTGTAGAACGCCATATTTTTGGGGTTGTTAGGTTGGGCGTGGGCAACTACTGACAGCAAGAGTAGCAACCACACACCTATAAGGTGAGTATATCTCATATAGGCAATGTTAAATGGTACTTAAATAAACGTAACAAAGATACTGTTTTTTGGGGAAGTTGTTACAACACAAAGTTTTTTTGATGTAATAAATATCACACATTTTCGTTTTTGGTACATATCCTCAAATCGTAAAAAACTACTGAAGCCTACACTTATTAAAACTTCTTTCTTAGATGCAACGCTTGCTTGAAATCTCCGATACATACCAACTTCCTGTATATCAACCTATTCGCTACATTGCAAAACTTTCATCGGGGCGTACTGAGCCATTATTGGTAACTTGTTTGAATGTAGCAGACAACAACATAAGACAGGAAATTGTGCTAAAACCCACGAGCAACGTAATGTCCTATGATGCTTTATGTCGTGAGCTATTGGCAAGTTTGATAGCCAAAAAGTTAGAAATTCAAGTAGCTGAACCTGTTTTAGTTTTGTTAGATGCAGAAAGTTTGAAATTATTTGAAGGTACAGACGCTTATCATCAAGTCAAAAACGCATTAGGCTATAATTTTGGGAGTATTTGTTTAGGCGATGGCTATAACGAGTTTGTAAAAGGGTTTTCATTGCATAACAAGCTATACAAAGCCTTGCAAATTTTTGTTTTTGATATTTTGATAGCCAATGCGGACAGGCGCGAAGACAAACAAAATTTGAAAACATAGCCATATTTGATCATGAGTCAGCTTTTGGGTTTGTTTTTGATATTTTCCCCAATAAAACACCTTGGATTATCTCTGAAGCGGACAAAGGCTGGATTACTAAACACTTGTTTTTTGATGCACTTACAAAATACCAACCAAAATATTATATTCAGCATTTTTTACCAGTAATTTGTAACTACATAATCTTACGATTATCAGATGAAACTTTTTGGACTGAGTTACCCAATATTATTCCCAAAGAATGGCAACAAGGACATGAACAAGTACCCAAAATAATAACACACATCAAAACAATGGTTGCAAACATAAAGATTTTTGAAACAGAATTAGAAAAATTGTTGTTATGAAAAACTATCAATATCAAATAATAAGATACAAACACGACCTAACTACAGGCGAGTTTGTGAACGTAGGCGTTGTTATTTACAGCCTTGAAAACAACTTTTTGCGGATTGAGGTGGCAAAGGACTATACAAGAGCGTGTAGTTTTTTTCCAACCGTTAGCCAAAGATACTTGCAAGAAAAGATGCAAGAGATAGCACAAGCCTTTCGAGAAATAAAGGTAGCTTCTTTAAAGATTGACAACCTAAAAGACATCTCGAAACTCGTTTTGAATGAAGATGATGGCTGTTTTGAGTTTACTGTGCCTAAAAACGGTATAGATATTTCTTTGGAGAAAGCCACAGAAGATATTTTTGAAAGATATGTAAACAAACATACTTCAAAACCCCTCAATCCTCAAGAACGACAGGGAATTCTTCTAATGGAGATAGCATAAGCAAATGCTTCAACCCTTTGATTTCGTGAATAACTTTGTCGTGAGTGCTGTCCCACACCAAAATATCATCGAATTTGGCGAGGTCTTCCCTGTTTTCTAAGCCAAAAAGGGCAGGCAAGATATGACTCCCAAACGCGCAAAGTAAGGAGCAAAATCACTCAAAATATGATACGCCACGAATATCCTGTTTGCAGGAAAGGCATTAGGCAAAGTAGCCATTACGCGCTTTTGGTCAGTAGGCAAGATGCTGAAAGTGTATCCGTCCATTTGGGAAGCTATGCGCACTGTAATCGGTTTCATACTATTTCAATCTTTTCTCAAAGATACTGCTTTTTGGGGAAGTTGTTACAGTTTCTGTTATAGAAACTATATTTCTGCTTACCCAAAATATTGTAGCGCATAGTGTCTTCTATGCTTGTTTCTAATCTTTGTAAGGATAGTGTATCGCCTCGAAACGCAAAAGTAAAAGAAGGTCGTATGTTGTCGTAGTCTTTCAAGCTTCTATTTCTGGTAGTGCTAAACAAGTAATGCTGTCCTCTGTGTTATCTGTAACCCCCACGCTATGCAAAAAATAGCGTTACATTGTTATCACTATCCAAAAAGACTACCCGACTTTTCGGACAGCCTCTTTTTATTTCTTTCATTCTTTTCCTTTCCCGTACCTATGCAGGAGAGGCATCTCGCCTGCTGGTTTGCCATGATGAAAGATAATATGCGCCTCTTGTGTTTTGGTTGGAGTAGTTGTATTATTTTTTTGTGTATTTTTCTTGTATTGGTCAGGCACAGGTTCGTTGTCCCTGTCGTTGTCGGGATTTTGATGATAGTCTGTTTGGGGTATGGGTTGCGTGGTATTTTTGTTTTTATCGACTATCACATTGTTCGCGGGTATTTCAGTAGGCAAGAATTTATGCACCTCGCGCAGGGTGTCTTGCCTATGTTTGAAAGGAAATATTTTTTCCTCTTCTATTTCAGCTTTTTCCTCTTTTTTCACAAACTCCAAAGGAATTTTATCCTCTATATTTTCCTCTAAATGCGACACCACATTGTCCGACTCCGAGTCAAGGCGCAAACCTCCCGCGCTGTTTTCGTCAGTCTTGCGTCCTCGTGCAAACATTTCCGCCAAACGATTGAAGCCTGCGGTGTACATGAATGTAAAGCCCATAACCGAGTTACTGCCTGCATTGATGTTTGAGCCTACGCCTGTGGCGTTGATGTTGTTGCGCCTGTAGGTTTTGAGCCTATATTTCCCACTGCTTGTGAGCAAATATTCTACTGTGATGTCGCCTATAGCACTTGCAAGGTCGTTTTGATTGCCCGAATTGGCATTGGTAAAACCGCCCTCGCGTGTGATGCGCAATCTACCATCTAAGAAGCTATACGAAACCCTTAGCTGATACGAACCCGCACTTGTAACATCTCCCACATTGAAACTAAGCTCCAAGTCTTCATCTATTTGCGAAATCCAGTTGCTAAATTGGTTCGAAAGCATCTCGCTGATACTACTTCCCGCGCCTGCGGCAGTTACCGTAAAGGCATTGGGTTGTGATAATTGATTAAGAATCAACAAACTAAATACTTGCCTGTTGCGCTCTTGTTCGTCTGTGGCTATTTGCCTTTCGAGGTTGAGCAAGGCAGTTTGTAGGTTCATGTTCGTGGTGCGTTTGGCATCACTCAAATCAAGCCCTAATTTTATTTCAGGGTTGAATAGCCCGCCTTTCATATCAAGCGTGGCTTTTATGCTGTAGGCTCGCCTATATTCAGGGTTGTCTTTGTCGGTTATTTTCTCCAAATCCAAGATAGGGCGCAAGGGGATATGTTTGTCATACACAGCACGCACATCGAGTTGTGTATCGAATACATCTCCGTTGAATTGAATACTGCTGTTGGGCGTGATGTTGAAGCCCTTATTTACAAAATTGGCGAAGGTAAAGTTATATTTTCCTTGTTGAATGATGTATTTGCCTCGCATACTAAAATCGCCTTCCCTGCTGATGTTCATCTCAATATTGCCCTTGCCTTTGGCTGTAATCATATCGCCTGTACGCGAGTCTATGATAATTTCAAACTCCGCATTGGGGTTTACATCAAGGTTGAAGTTCAGGCGCATTCCGCCCAAATTGATTTTGGGAGCTTTTAAACTGTCTTTTTTGTCCTTGCTTGTGAAGCGAATGTAGTCCTTCGCTCCTACTTCTTGGTAGCCATCTAAGGGCAGAAATATCTTTGTGCCTTTTTGCGATTTGGCGCGAACTGTCATCGTGAGATTGTCTAAAGCCCCACGTATTTTTGCCTCGCCTGCGGCAAAGGCAGTGCCATAATACAAGCAGTTGGGCGTGGCTTGCGTGTTCATCACCTCAAACTCGTGATAAAAACGCATGTCTGTGTCTAAGTAAAAATTGCTAAAATTGTTATGAAATAGCTTGAAGGAAACTGTAGCGGGATTGGTACGTTCATCATATAATGCCATGTTGTTTGACACTATCTCATTTTTGCGAATGATAATATCGCCTTCTACATCATAATGTGTATTGAGCATATTGAATTTGAACCTGCCATTATCTACCTTCACTCTGCCCTGCATCATAGGCTCGCTCAACTTGCCTTTGATAAAAACCTTGCCTATCAAATAACCGCCCACCTTCGACACAAATTCATCAGCAAAGGGTTCAAAAATTTCAAGGTCTGTGCGGTTGAATTTCACTTCAAGGTCAAGCGCGTCATTCGGTCTATTGGGATAATAGCCACCCATGAGGCTCAAAATGTAGCGGTTTTTTCTAAAACCTGTAAGGTCAATGTCCAATTTCTCTTCTGCGTCTATCCACTTCACCACGCCATCAACATCACCCACCAACATTTCGCGGTACATGAGATTTTCGACCACAAAGTCGCCTTTGATGTCAGGCTTTTTGGTTAGATTGGCTAAGGTAAATTTGCCACTCAACGAGCCATTTACGTCTGTTTTGACTACTTGGGCGAATGTGCCTATGTCAATCTGTTTCAAATCAATATTGAGCGGTTCGGACAAACTATCTGACACCATACCCTTCACGCTGATTTGTGAAAGCCCGCCTTGATTGCGCAAGACGATATTTTCAAAAACAGTCGCTATAGGATTGATATTGATTTGATTGTTTTTGTCAAAAACCCAATGCTGATTGTAAAACTGTAAATCGGTATTGGTAAAAGAGATAAGCGTTGTGTCGTCTTGTAGCTGTATGTTGCCCATCAACTTGGCGTGGTTGGGGCTGTCGGCTTGGTGTGTTTTGCTCTGAAACTCTATGCCTTCCCTGCCCCATGAAGCCTCGATGCGTGTGCTGTCAAGGTCGAAACCGCTCAAATGTTGTTTGTCGCTTTCCAAAATTATGGAGGCAAGGACTTCGCTTTCGTAGGCAAGTTTCGAAGAGCTAAGGTCTAACGAAGTGCCATACAATTTATTTTTGCCATAAAAGAGCGAGTCTATAGGCTTTTCGGTGTTGATGTCAAGGCGCGAAGTACGTTGTTGAATGTACTCGCCTTGCAGATGCGTATTTTTGGAAATATACAATTTATCATCAAACAACGAAATAATCGGATTGATGTCCAACAAATTGATGCTGTACTTCAAGCGGTAGTTTTTTTCTTTTTGTTTTTGCTTTTTCTTGTAATAGGCATCGAGGCTTGATTTTTTGTTTTCCAAACTTAGCCAATATTCATACGCCAAAGTAGGCAAGTCTTGCATCAAGTCCGAAAAGTTGAACTTGCCTTCTGTGTCCAAATTCACATAATCCGATTGCAAAATAAATTGCCTTTCGCCATTGCCCACTTTGTAGGCAAGCAAATCTATGTGGTCGGTTCTGCGCTCCTTGCCTTTGTAGAACACTACAGAGTTTTTGAGCATCGCGCCTCCTGTGAGGCTGTCGATGTGCAAGCCATGCAAGTCCATTTCTAATTTGCCTTGTATGGTCGTCTTTTCAGGCATAAAATTGAGTGCCTGTAGGTCTATGTTTCTGATGTCCGCATTGAGTACGAAATGCCCTGCGGGTTTGTCTTCTTTTTTCGAGAGTGGATTGAAATCTATCGTGCCATCGAGGTCAAAATTAAAATTAGCGTCCTTCGAGTAGCAATTTCCTTTAAAACTTTGTTGGCTTACTTCGCCCTTTACTTCTATGTCTTGGTAGCGATATTTGTTAAAATCCGCAAATTTGATGCGCGTGTCCAATGTCAGTTTAGCCGTTTCGGGAGTAAAGCCTGTGCCTTCCACATCTCCATCAATGGCTACATTCTGCAAGTCGTCAATGCCTAATAGCTTGCCTACGTGCAGGTCAGGCGTAGAAACTTTGGCTTTGTAATAAGGCGCGCTTTTGCCATCTCCCAACACGAGGCGCATATCTGTATCAAAATCGCCCAAAGCCGTTTGGAAATTTCCACCCGCTTCGAAGTCGTGTATGTAGCCTTTGTAAAGTCCTTTGAAAATAGCCACTTCGCCCAAACGCTCCAATATTTCGTTGGCATCTTTTTGGTCGACATACTGTAGCAAGTCGCGTGAAATCAATTTCGCCTCTCGAAAATCAAGGTTCATGTAGGTGCTGTCTATGGTAGGCAAGCCTTTCATCGAGGCATAGCCACGCCATGTCGAGCCTTTGCCCCAACCCAAGCGCAAATCATTGAACACAAAGTTATTGACTCTGCCACGCAATACGCCGTTGATGTGCCAAACGTCTTTGTACTTATCGAGGGCAGGCGCGAATACCGCCAAATCGCGTGTATCTAAGCGTGTGCTGTCAAAATGCGCTACCAGCGTAACCTTTTCCACAAAGTCGCTTAAATCTGCTTGCGAGTCGAACTTCATAAAAAGCTGATTGCGCAATACAGACTTGCCTACCTCCAGACTCAAATCGCGGAACTCCATACACTTGCGCGTCATGAGGTAGTGCGTAGTCAAGTTGTGGATAGGCAGTTGTGTTTTGTGTTCTTGCGCCTTCAAGCCTTTGATTTCTATATCCACTGTGTCGGCTACAATGCGAAAATGGTCTAATTCCGCGTCCAAATGGTCAAGCCCAAAATGGCTATAATCCATTCCTTCCCCTTTTTCATAAGGCTTACGGTTGTCGTTGTAGGTAAAAAAAACATCTTCGAGCTTGGCGCGGTCTATCGTAAAAATGGAAGGCGTTTTGTCCTTGCGCGGTTCTTTCGAGGCAGTAAGTTCGTCTATGCGTTCTATAAATTCATTGATATTCAGATTGCCCGTTTTTTTATCTAAAATGAGATTGACTGCACCACGTTTTAGCAAAACATCTTTCAGGAAAATATCGCCATTTTTCAGCACGGTGTTATAGTCAAAGTCCACCACAAGTTGCTCAACGGCTATCATAGTTTTGCCTTGCCTATCCAAAATCTCTACATTTTCGAGGGTAAGCGTGCTTGTGATGAGGTTCAGATGAACGCGCCTTGCTTTGGTTTTGAATTGTAGCGCGTCAGAAACCCAATCGAGGGCATAACTTGCTACAAAGGTTTGTGGCATGGAAAATTGCAACAACAACACAATGAACAATGGAATGCCTATAACCGTACCCAACACACGCAAAATACGCCTACGCCATTTGCCTTTTCGTGGTGTTTTGGAGGCAAGCGTGGGAGCAGTTATTTCTTCAGGGGCAATATCAGGTTCTTGTGTTTCCAAATAGCATTATTTTTGGTGCAAATATAACGATTTTTGTGCCTTTTTTTATATCTTTACGGAAAAAAATCGTTCTCTTTTTTGTGGAAACAAGTTCCTTGCTCAAAGACATTTACTCGCCTGCTTTTTACGACAGTTTCGCTGACGTATTGGCACAAACCTTGCCTACCCTGCAAAAGCAAGATTTTATAGCCCAAATTTTTACGCCTGCTTTTCAACAGTTGGAGCTAAAAGACCGCATGAGGCACACCGCCCAAGTGTTGCATCTGTTCTTGCCTGCTGACTTTGAGCAAGGGGCAACAATATTGCTCGCGCTCCTGCAAAATTTGGAAAAGGCTGGCATCAAGGAAAAAGTGGTCGAGTTTATGTTCTTGCCTGAATATGTGGCTATGTTTGGGCTGGAGCATTACGATACGGCAGTGTCGGCTATGGAAGTCATCACGCAGTTTACAAGTTGCGAGTTCGCAGTGCGTCCTTTCCTGCTGAAGTACGAGGAGAAAATGATAGCCCAAATGTTGCAATGGTCTTTGCACACACACAAGAAGGTAAGGCGGTTGGCGAGTGAAGGCATCAGACCGAGCCTGCCTTGGGGCATGGTCGTGCCAACGTTGAAGAAAAAGCCCGAACTTATCTTGCCTATTTTGGAAAATTTGAAGCAAGACTCTTGCGAAGTTGTGCGCCGAAGCGTTGCCAATAATTTGAATGACATCTCGAAAGACCACCCGCAAGTAGTCGTTACTGTGGCGCAAAATTGGCGCGGACTAAGTGCCGAAACTGACGCGCTCATCAAACACGCCTGTAGAACTTTGCTGAAGCGAGGCAACACAGACATTTTGCGCTATTATGGCTTGGACGGAAGCACTGTAGAGTTCAAAAATTTCCAAGTCCACACGCCCAAAGTGCGCGTAGGCGAGGCTTTAGAATTTTCGTTTACCATTGCCAACCTCGCAGACGAACCGCGTGTGATACGCCTCGAATATGGCGTTTATTATTTGCGCAACAATGGCAGTTTGTCCAAAAAAGTATTCAAAATAAGCGAAAAGACCTTTCAGCCAAAAGAGAAAATAGCCATACAACGCAAGCAAAGTTTTCGTATCATCACCACGAAGCGGTTTTATGTAGGCGAGCATCAAATTTCGCTCATTATCAACGGGATAGAAAAAACGGTTCAAACTTTCGACTTGTTGCCTTGATTTTTTTTCAAAAAAAATTACCTACGCAAGTACATTGCATAGATATTTTTGTATCTTTGCAATAGAAATGCAGGTCAAGCAAACGTTACTTCCTATTCGTTTGATAAACACTGAAAAACGGTTGCCATTACCTTCATTTTTGCACCGTATTGGTCAATTCGAGCATACTTCTCGGTAAAGGCGCAAGCCTTCGGTTCGACTCCAACTCTGCCCGAAAATTACCATACAACTGTGCAATAAGTCATGAGCCGTTCCTACGTCCTCGTTGCGCGGTGTTGTTGGTGTCGAAAAGTGCAGTAGTAAAATTTGTGTGAAATACAAGTTTGTCTACCCTTTTTCTAACACTAACAACGGCATAAAAGTTGTGCAAGTTTTTTTGAAATTTTAAACTTGTTTACTCCATAACAGTTTGTTTGCCTGTAAAATCGCGCACAAGCACTACTTTTGGGCTTTCAACATCTTGCCCACGCAAAGAACGCCCTAAAATACCAACTGTTATATCTTGTGTTTCTTCTTCGTATTCTTGTACGTTGAAAATATGCCCACTATTGTAGGTAATGATGTATATATAGGCATTTGCAAACCAAGGCAGACGACCTACATTAAAATCGGCAGAAGGAGTGCCTCCTATGGGATAGCCCAACGCTTTAAGCTCTCGCAAAGCCGCTTCCGCCAACAAGGTAGGCGTGGCATCTTGGGGCGTATTTTCATTGGGAAATGTCAAAAATATTGTTCCATTCTCAAACATTGCCCACGCAAATTGTTTGGGTGGTTTGCTTCCTGTTTCAGGATTTTCTGAAGTGTAGATGTACTCTACTATTTCGGGTATAGACATATATTTAATTGGTTGACAATCAATTTTTTAATTGAATTTTTCTGTTTTTGGTTTGGGTGGGGGCAAGCCCCACCCCTACATTTTATCATAAAAAACGTTTATTCTATCACTCCCATATTTCCCATCCTCCATTTTGAAAGTCATACTTCGCAAACTCTCCATTGTCTGTAAATTCTGAGGCTGTCATACCAACTTCAAAAATAGAGTTTTTATTGAAATTTGCTGTGAAATAAAGGGCTACTTTAGTTAATAAAGCTTGTCCAAAGTCTTCCTTTTGATTATCAAAGTGTGAGCCAAATTGATCTTCGCTTATCAACCTGTAATTGTATTGAAGCAATCTTTCTTTTAGTTCGCGGAATTGTTTTTCCGTAAATGGAACTAAATTTTCTTCGTTTTCAAAGAAGTTCGTATCGTTCGATATTTCTTCTTTTTCTTTTGTTTCAATTCTGTATAATGAAATGTTGTAACTCATTTTGGTATTGTTTTAGTTGTTTTTTATAGATTTTTAGTCATTCCGCCCCTCAAAGAAGCGGAACAACTCATCTCTCAACTCTCATCTTTCAACTCTCAACCTTCATCATCTCCTCCAAAATCTTTTGTGCCGCTTCTGCAATCACAGTGCCAGGTCCGAAAACGCCCATCGCGCCTGCTTGATACAAGAAATCATAATCCGTATGCGGAATAACGCCTCCCACAATCACACGAATATCTTGCCTACCCAGCGCGTTTAGCTCGCCTATGAGTTGAGGCACAAGCGTTTTGTGTCCCGCCGCGAGGCTCGACACCCCGACCAAATGCACATCATTTTCTACAGCCTGACGCGCTACTTCAGCAGGCGTTTGGAAAAGCGAACCTA
>RDXI01000228.1 GCA_004292795.1 Bacteroidota bacterium
TTTGCTCGTGAATTTGCCATGATTTTTCGCCACTGCCTCGTCTTGTAGCACCAAATACACCGCTTCCGTTGCCCAATGCTTATCCAAAATGATAAAATCCTCCAAAAACGGATTTTCATGAAAATACAACAAATTGCCTAATACGTGCAACGTTTTGGCAATGCCTATGGCTTTGTTTTCTTGCACCAATTTATTTTTTTGACACAGTTCAATCAACTCATCTCGTCGAATGTACGGCTTTTCTACGCGCAGGTTTGCCTCCGTTTTGCGTTTGGGTTGATATTTAGCTAAGGCATTACGCACTTCATTCCACACTTTCGGGTATCGTTCCTCGCCTACATGGGGCAGGGTTTGCAAGAGCGTTTGCACTTGGGTAGTCAGGCTTTCTAAGCCTTCGTTGTTGGCGAGGTTCACATGGAAAACGCCCTTAATCAAATGCTGGAACTGCTCCAAAATGACTGTAGGCACTTCTTTGTAAATGCCATGTTTGTTGTTCAGCACTATCACCACAGGGCTTTGCTCTCCAAACAACTCGATGATGTTCAGCCAATAATAAAAATCGGTCTCTTCAGAGCGTGTGTCCACCACCAACACATACACCGTCCTGCGACTGAAAAAATAGCGGTGCGTGGCGTGCAGAATGTCCTGCCCCCCAAAGTCAAAGATATGCGATGTAAACTGTCCATCAAACCCCTCATGCACAGGCGTATGTTTGGGGTTTTGGTATGGGAAACGCCAAGGAGTAACGGCTATGCCCCGCGTCATTTCGATTTCTGCCTTTTGGAGTTTGAAGCCTGCATCTAAGAACTTTCGGCAGAGGGTAGTCTTGCCTGCCGCAGGCTCGCCTATCAGTATCAGCTTGCCCTCAAACACATAGTCGGTGTCTTTCATACCTGCTAAGTACGGTTTGATGTTGTCTAAACAATTATCCGTCCAATTCCTACCCAATACTTCTTTAGGCATACCCTTAACAGGATTGCCATAAAAAGACAAATGCTCTAGAGCAGGCAAATCTGCTAAATGTGAAATATCCAAAATATGATTGTCGCCAAGGTACAAAGCAGTTAAATTCTTTAGTTCCTTCAAAGGGGCAATATTTGATATTTCGTTAGCACCAATGTGTAAAGTAGTTAAACTGCTCAAATCCTTCAAAGGGGCAATGTTCGAGAGTCGATTGAAACTAAGGTATAAAGTAGTTAAACTGTTCAAGCCTTTCAAAGAAGTAATGCTTGATATTTTATTGAAGTTAAGGTTTAAAGTAGTGAGATTTTCTAAATCCTTCAAAAAGGAAATATCTGAGATTTTATTTCCATAAAAGTTTACAGAGGTCAATCCTTGTTGAGTACACTCTTTGAGTAGCCGTAGGCAAGGCTCATTGCCTGTAAGTCCACAGTTTCTTAAATCAAGATAGGAGTTTCGGGTGCGTAGGTTTTCGCGTATGAGAGTTTCAGCGTTGCGCATAGCGTGAATGAGTAGATAAGTGATGGTTTTAGCAGTTACACAAAAATCCAGACAAATAATGACATTTGATTTTTTATTGTATATTTCTAACAGATTAATTCATTTTTTATAAAAAAGTGCTTTTAAATTTGGAGGTTTAAAATTATTTGCTTAACTTTGTTCCAAGATGCAAAGTTACAAAATACGCTTAGATTTGAACAATAAACAGGCAACTTTTGCGAAAAAACACGCAGGAGTGGCTCGTCATGCGTATAACTGGGGCTTGGCGCAGTGCAAACTTGCCTACGACAACAAGCAAAAACACCCCACTGCCATAGATTTGCATAAAAGATTAGTGGCAGAAGTAAAAAAGGTTCATGCGTGGTACTATGAAGTATCGAAGTGTGCGCCTCAAGAGGCATTGCGAAATGTAGAAAAAGCCTACAAACGCTTTTTTCAGAAAAAAAGCGCGTTTCCAAAGTTCAAAAAGAAGGGTAGGCAAGATAGTTTTTATTTAGATGGTGTGATTGAAGTAAGGGCAAACAAAATTAAACTACCTCATTTTGGTTGGCTTCGCTTGAGCGAAACAATAGAGAAAGACAAAAACGATAAATATCCTGTTATAAAAAATGTAACGATTTCTTGTCGTGCAGGGCATTGGTTTGTAAGTTTCAAAGTAGATGCGACTCCATCCTTGCCTACCAAACACACGAAAAAGCCCGCTGTGGGCGTGGATTTAGGCATCAAAACCTTGGCTACCCTTTCTACAGGCGAGGTATTTCCAAACTTGCGCCCTTACAAACAATACAAACGCAAACTAAAATTAGCTCAACGCAAAGCCTCCAAGAAATATAAGAAAGGAGCAAAAGAACAATCTAAAAATTACAAAAAAGCGCAAGCCAGAGTAGCCAAACTTCACTACAAAATAGCGTGCATCAGGCAAGATGCTTTGCACAAATTGACTACCCACCTCGCCCAAAACCACCGCGAAGTTGTGATAGAAGATTTGAATGTGCAAGGTATGTCTAAGAATCACAACTTAGCAAGTGCTATTTTAGATGGAGGTTTTTATGAATTTCGTAGGCAACTTACCTACAAATGTGATTGGTACAAAACAACTTTAACAGTTGCCCCACGTTTTTATGCGAGTAGCAAGTTGTGTTCGGGTTGTGGCGAAAAAAAACAAGATTTGACTTTGAAAGACCGCGTTTATCATTGCGAAAAATGCGGTTTAGAAACAGATAGGGATTTGAACGCGAGTTTGAATCTTGAGAAATTGGCGGTAAGTTATACCGTGTCCGCTTGTGGAGCCTCGAGAAAGCCTGTGCCAAATGGCGCAGGGGGGCAGAGAAACAAGAAGTAAACAGCAAATGTCATAGTTTGTCTAAGTTTTACGTAACGGAGTGAATAAACAAAGGTAGGCTTCGGTTGGCAATCCGCTTGCGGTTGTCAATCCGAGAAACCGCGAACCGAAGAACTGTAACAAACTATTTATTTTCGAACCATAAACGGATTGACAACCGTAAGCGGATTGCCAACCGAAAAAAGGTAGGGCTTACTTCTTCCTCCCAAAAGCCAAATCGCCTGCATCACCCAACCCAGGGATAATATAAGACTTCGCATTAAGTTCATCGTCAATATCGCCTGCCCAAATACTCGCCTGCGGGATATGATGTTGCACAAACTCAATGCCTTGCCTACTCGCCAATACGCAAGCAATATGCACTGCACTTGGTTTGCCATAAAACAGCAAAGACTCATACACAGAACGAATCGACTTGCCTGTAGCGAGCATCGGGTCAATCAAAATCAAGACCTTGTTTTGCAAATTGGGCGTTACGGTATAGCCTTGCACAATGTCAAACGTATCATCTTGCGCATACTCGCCCCTGTACGCCCCAATAAAGGCACTCTCTGCCGTATCGAAAAGCTGAAGAAAGCCCTGATACATAGGCAAGCCTGCCCTCAAAATAGTAGCCAAGACCACCATTTGGCTCGAAAGTTGTGTTTCTTTAGTAGCCAAAGGCGTAGGAATGTGCGCGGTTTGGTAGGCAAGCGTTTTCGACACCTCATACGCCAAGAGCGTCCCTATCCTTTCAAGGTTAGTACGGAAGCGAGCCGTATCCTTTTGCCAATCCGTATGGCGCAATTCAGCTAAAAATTGATTAGCTATAGAATTATGGTCAGTCAAAGTAAAGAGATTCATAATAAATCGTTAAAATTATTTTCGAATATACAACATTTTTCAAAAAAACACTATATCTTGCAATCAAATTATTTTTTTACGTATGAGTGTAGAGTTACAAGAGCGCGTGGAGATACTTAGTAAAGTGAGTATTTTTGAGCAAACAGCCCGAGAAGTCTTGGTGGAAGTAGCCAATGCTATGACCGAAGTAACGCTAAACCCCGAAGAACAAATCTTTAAAAAAGGGGAGAAGGGGCAAGAAATGTACGTGATAGTAGAAGGCGCAGTGCGAATCCATGATGGGAGTTATGTGTTCGCGGTGCTTAGGCAAGGACAAGTTTTTGGTGAATACACCTTGCTTGAGCCAGACTCAGGAGCGCGTTCTGCTTCGGCTACCAGCATAGTCAAGACTCGCCTGCTCGCTTTGGGGCAAGAGAAGTTCTACAAACTGATGAGTGATAAAATAGATGTGATGAAGGGGATTTTGGCTGTGCTTATCAAAAGGGCGCGCCGTCAAAACTTCTTTGAGGAGAAGATGAACGAACAAGCCAAAGAATTAGAACGCCAACGCGACCTCATCACACAAGAAAAGGAAAAATCGGAAAAATTATTGCTTAATATCTTGCCTGCTGACGTGGCAGAAGAACTCAAGACCTACGGCAAGGCAGAAGTGCGTGCCTACGACCTCGTGTCGGTCTTGTTTACAGACGTAAAAGGCTTTACGAACTCCGCCGCGAACCTCACGCCCCAAGAAGTAGTACAAAACCTCGAGGCTTTCTTTACTGCCTTCGATGAAATAGTGAGCAGAAACCATTTAGAAAAAATAAAAACTATAGGTGATGCGTATATGTGCGCGGGAGGCATACCCAACCCCAACAAGACGAACCCTGTGGAAATGGTACTCGCTGCCCTCGAAATGCAACGCTACACCATACGCCTACGCGAAGAAGCCATAGCTAATGGCTTGCCTCCTTGGGAACTGCGCATAGGCATCAATAGCGGACCGCTCATTGCAGGCGTGATAGGCAAGAACAAATTTGCGTATGATATTTGGGGCGACACGGTCAATCTTGCCTCCCGCATGGAAAGCAGTGGCGAAATCAATCATGTGAACATATCAGGCGCGACCTACGAACTCGTGAAGGATTTTTTTGACTGCGAATATCGTGGCAAGGTAAATGCTAAAGGGAAAGGAGATGTAGATATGTTCTTTGTCATAGGCATCAAACCCGAACTATCCGAAAATGGGGAAGGAATGGAGCCAAATTTTGAGTTTAAAGATATGTTGCGTATGCTAAGTAAAGCCTAAAATAAATATTTTTCACAAAATATTTGCATATTCAAAACAAAAAATCTATGTTTGTGATTATTTAGCCTCCCCCTTCTACACAATAAGGGAGAAAATTGCAATACAGTCTAACAATTCTTAACTAACTACGGTGTGCAAAAGAAGATAGAACTTGTCAAGGTTAGCAATGGCATCTTTTTCGTAACTGTTCCTGATGCCAAACTCCGCATCCTTTGTGGTTGCCCTGCCGATACGGTAAAGCACCTCAAAAAACGCGGTCTTATAGATGTGGTAGAGAAAGATGGTGTCCGTTACGAAACGGGACCTAATGCTATCCTATTGTCGGATATTTTGCTCCAAAATGGATATATTTCCAATTTGGCAGAGTTCCCTCTTTTGCAAATGCTCTATTTGCAAGGAATGCTCATACCCAATCACCCCGGCAATACAGGGGACAAGCCTTTGCTCATGGGACACAAAACCCAAATCAAAGGTCAGATGGAGTATTTCTATAGAGGCAACTATGGACTAATTAGCAAAGAGGAGATGATGGAAGCGGGAGCCTCTGCCGAAGAAGCAGAAGAACTCATGCGCGTGAAACTGCGCTTCGCTTTCGGAAAGATTAAAACCTCTGATACTTTAGTAGATCAACTTACGATTGAGAATGAGCCTGTAGAAATTCGAAATGGCGTACTTATAAAGCGTAAAGACATCAATATATACGAGATTAGCTACGAAGACCAATATGTAGTCGTAGATTTGAACTTGAAGACTAAAGAGTATTACGAACCGCCCTACTACCTTAGCTACTATAAGCTCAACCGCGAGTATTTTTCTGTACTACACACAGGCGAAGGCGATGCTTGGGACGTAAACCGCCCTTGTATGGCAAGTATGATAATGTTTC
>RDXI01000229.1:0-4772 GCA_004292795.1 Bacteroidota bacterium
CGCCCCTCAAATAGCCGATGCTTCTCAAAATAGAGCCACTTTGCACCGTATTCAACTATACGAAACCCACAACAACTTTGTGGAATACTACGGCGAATAACAAAGTGTTGTAATATTTTTTTGTTATTTTTTTGTTAAAAAAATAACCAACATATCTTCTTCTATGATGTTTTACCGCATCAACAGCTCCTTAAAAAAAAATATCAATGTTGAATACCCCTGTCCTTTTCCTTGTTTTCAATCGTTTGGAAACAACTAAACAAGTATTTGCCCAAATACGCAAGGCACAACCGCGCCAACTCTTCATAGGGGCAGATGGCGCGAGGGTAGGCAAGGAAGGCGAAGCCGAAAAGGTGCAAGCAGTCCGCCAATACATTCTGGACAATATAGACTGGGATTGTGAGGTACAAACACTTTTCAGAGAGCAAAATTTGGGCTGTGGTGTTGCGCCCGCTCAAGCCATTACGTGGTTCTTCGAACACGTAGAACAAGGCATTATACTCGAAGATGACATTTTACCTGAAGATAGTTTTTTCCTTTTTTGTGAGGAATTATTGGAAAAGTACAAAGACGACACGCGCATCTGCCAAATAGGAGGCAATAATTTTAATATCACTGTACCTTCTGCATATTCCTACTTTTTTACCAAGTATGTAAGCATTTGGGGCTGGGCTACGTGGCGCAGGGCTTGGAAGCAATACGATTTTGAGATGAAATTGTTACAACCTGATATGGGCGATTTCTTTGCTTGCCTGTTTCCACCATATGAAGCCACACACCGCTACCAACTTTTCCAAAACTTTGCCCGCAATCGTGGCAATGATATTTGGGACTATCAATGGTTCTTTTGCAACTTGCTGAACAATACGCTTACGCTCTTGCCTACCCAAAACCTTATAGCCAATCTCGGTTTTGGAGAAGATGCTACGCATACGACCAATCAAAACTCGCCTCACTACAAACTGCAAACCAATAAACTTACTTTCCCGCTTATACACCCGCCTTATTTAGTGCGCTCCGAACATTACGAACATACGCTCAATGCACATTTACGCCAAAAACCTAAGCAGGTTTTTTGGCAAAAAATCAAAAATAAAATCGTTACTATTATTCGTGGTTCAAAATAATATTTGTATGAAACAATCAAACAACGAAAAACAATTATTTGCTACGCCCATTCTATTCATCGTTTTCAATCGTTTGGAAACTACTAAAAAGGTATTTGCCCAAATACGCAAAGCAAAACCTACACAGCTATTCATAGGAGCAGATGGCGCAAGAGTAGGCAAGCTGGGGGAAGCCCAGAAAGTGCGGGCAGTTCGTCAATACATTTTGGATAATATAGACTGGGATTGCGAGGTCAAGACGCTTTTTAGAGAACAAAATTTGGGGTGTGGAAAAGCAGTGAGCGGAGCTATCACATGGTTTTTTAACAATGTGGAGCAAGGGATTATTCTGGAAGATGATGTTTTGCCTGATGATAGCTTTTTTCCTTTTTGTGCAGAATTGTTGGAGCGATACAAGCAAAACCCCGAAGTGTATATGATAGCAGGCTATAACAAAGCAGGCAAGGTACAAGATGGATATTCTTATGGCTTTTTGCAATCGCCCACTTCTATTTGGGGCTGGGCTACATGGCGTAGGGCTTGGGCAGAATATGATATGGAAATGAAATCTTACCCCAACTTTGATTGGGACACTTTAAACCACTTGCCACAAGGACGAAAAAAAGCATACAAACATAATTTAGACTTGACTTTCACAAGAAATATCGATACTTGGTGGGATTATCAATGGGCTTTTACTATCTTGAATGGAAAAGGCTATGGGATAGCGTGCCACCATAATCTCATTAAAAATTTGGGCTTTCACGCAGAGGCTACACACACCGCGAGTTGGGAATTACAAGTCTATGAGCCTGATGTTTATCAGGTTAGTTTCCCCTTGCAACACCCCAAAGCCATAGAACACAACACAAATTTGTTACAAAAGATGGAAGAAGAACGTCTGAAACAACAAGAAGGTATATATTCACGCAGAAAGCTATGGAAAATAAGACTACAAATGATGCTTTCAAAAATTTTGTCAATCTTTTCATAAAAAATATGATATGCTCCGTAAAATAAAAAAAATTCTTAAACCATTTTATTACTTAACAAGACATCGTTTCAGTGATTGGAAACGAACTTTTCTAAGACAATATTTCCCCTCTAAACCCCACGTTATCAACCTCAATGCCAACGATATTTGCAACTCAAAATGTACGATGTGCAATATTTGGCAACAAAAACAAGACTTTGAAATAACACCTGATAACCTTGCTACTATCTTACAAGATAAGCTCTTTTCAGACATTCGCCACGTGGGTATCACAGGAGGCGAGCCTACCCTGCGCGAAGACTTGCCTGCCTTGTATGAGGCGTGTTGTACGACCTTGCCTGCCCTGCATGGTATGAGCATCATTACCAACTGCATCAAACCCAAAGACGTTATCAAACGCATCAATGAGGTGTTTGAGGTTGTTTATAACAAACACAAGAAAAATTTTAGCATCATGGTATCGCTTGATGGCTATGGCGAAACCCATGACCAAGTGCGCGGTAGGCAAGGCAATTTTGCGAGTGCTATGGAAGTGATTGACTACTTCAGAACCCATACACAAATTGACATAGCCATAGGTTGTACAATTTCAAAAGTCAATGTTTGGGAAGTTGATGTTTTGTTAGAATTTTTACGTGAGAAAAATCTATATGGACGTTTTCGTGTAGCCGAACATATCAACCGACTTTACAATGCAGACCGAAGCGAGGTTATTCGCAACTTTGATGAAGAGGAGCAATATCATCTTGCCTGCTTTTTCAAGAAACTTGAACTTACCTACGAAACAAACGAAACCTTTCAACGCACCTACCGAAGCATTATTGGTATGCTGGGCGGGGCGAAAAGAAAAATAGCTTGCCCTTATCAAGCACAAGGCGTTGTGTTAGACTCGCGTGGCGATATTCATTATTGCGCTCCAAAGTCCAAGAAATTGGGTAATACACTCAAAGAATCCGCACTACGCTTGTTTAAGGGCAATTTATCGGAAAGAAGGCGCATTTTGAAAGAAAATTGTGATTCTTGCATACACGATTATCACGCGCCTATTACCTACCAAGAGCAACTTGACAAGTACAAGAGTATTTTTTGGAAAGAATGGTTTACTATTCAAAATATAAGCAAAGCGAAGTATTTAAACTTCCTACTCCCTTTCGCGTCTAAGCGGGTAGGCAAGGGCAAAAACGTTTATATCGTGGGTTGGTACGGCACAGAAACTGTAGGCGATAAGGCTATTTTGGGGCAAATCTTAGATTTTTACAAAGAAAAATACACTGATGTAAATTTCTATATAGCCAGCCTATATCCCTTTATTACAGAAAAAACTATCCGCGAGTTGGAAGTGGAGTCTACAGTCGTGCCTTGTGATGCTTTCGACTTTGCCCGATTTGCGGCGCAATGTGACGAAATTGTCATGGGAGGAGGTCCACTCATGGACATGGAAGCCTTAGCTGTTCCGCTTTGGGCGTTCAAAGTAGCCAAAATGTACCGCAAAAAAACAGTTGTGTTCGGGTGTGGTTTGGGACCCCTGCATGGCGAAAAATACATTGATGCGGTAAAACAAATTTTGCTTCTATCTGATGAAATTAAACTACGCGACAACAAATCGGTCTTGTACGCGCAAGAGCTAACAGGCAGGCAAGACATCATCAATTCAGGAGATGGCGCGTTTGCGTATGTGACAAAATTGGACAAGCAAATCAGTGTAACAGAGCGAAAACCTATCTTGGCTTGTTTTTTGCGTGAATGGTCGACTGAATACAAAGGCGACCTATCAGAAACAGCGTTTTTGGACATACGCGATAAATTTGAAGCCAATATTGCCCTACTCATCAAACAATTTTGCCAAGAAAAGGGCGTAAAGCCTGCTTTTTATCCTATGCACACCTTTACAGTAGGCGGAGATGACCGCGAGTTCTATAGGCGTTTTATAAAAAAATACTTCGAAGGCGAAGATTACTTTTTTTATACCAAAAATGCACAAGTGCGCACCACTATCGAAGCCATGAAAACGGCTCAATACAACCTCTGTATGCGTTTTCATTCTGTATTGTTTGCGCATACCTTGAAAACTAATTTTATGGCAATAGACTACACACAAGGAGGTAAGATACATAACTTTTTGTCTGACAATCACGACTTAGATAGATTATTAGACCTAAAAATGTTAGCCCAAGCCACCCCAGAAGACATACAGAAATTTACTGCCTCCATTTTTAAATCACGTTCATGAAAATTCTTCATATCAATACATCTGATAACGGAGGAGCATTTCAGGCTTTGTACCGCTTGCATTTAGGGTTGCTTAGGCAAGGCGTTGATAGCAAGGTGTTGGTGTTGCATCAATACAACAAAAATCTGCAAGAAGTGTATCCTTTTTTAGAAACTATCAATGTATGGGAAAGGATGAAGTCATCTTTATCTTATAGAATTATTGAAAAACGCCATCAAAAAATGCTCAAAGGCAAACCGAAGGCGTATTTCACTTTTATTGACACACCATATAATGTAAGCAAACACTCACTTGTGCAACAAGCAGATATTATCAATTTGCATTGGGTAGCCAATTTTGTAGATAGTCGCTCATTTTTCCAAAAAGTGCAAAAACCTATTGTTTGGAGTTTGCATGATATGAAGCCTTTTAGCGGAGGGTTTCACTACAGAACCTACTATGA
>RDXI01000229.1:4828-10574 GCA_004292795.1 Bacteroidota bacterium
AGAATTAGATGATGATATAAGAGCACAAAAAAAGAAAATATTTAGCGAAAACAAACATCTATCTGTAGTATGTTTGTCCAAATGGTTATACGAAGAGTCTATCAATTCTGATATCTTCAGTCATTTACCGCATTATCTTATACCTAATAGTTTAGATACTGACATATTCACTACCCATGATAAGCAAGCAACCCGTAAGCAATTTGGCTTGCCTGAAGACAAAAAAATTGTGTTGTTCGTGGCTGACTCTGTGCAAGATAGGCGAAAAGGTTTGTTTTGTTTGATTGACTCTATGGAGTATTTGGAGAAAAAAGATGTGTTTTTGGCTACTATGGGCGAACTAAGTATAGTAGGCGAGGATATAAAATCACTTGGTTTCATCAAAGAGCCTGAAACTATTGCCAAAGCCTATAATTGTGCTGATGTGTTTGTTGTGCCTTCTTTGGAAGACAACCTACCCAATACTGTCATGGAGGCTATGGCGTGTGGCGTGCCTGTAGTGGCGTTTAAGGTGGGCGGGATACCCGACATGATTCAAGACAACGAAAATGGCTTGCTCGTATCGCCTGAAAACAGCCAAGAATTAGCCAAAAAAATCAATTATTTGCTCGAAAATGAAGAAGTACGCACTCGCTTAGGGCAAGCGGGTTTTCAAACAGTACGAGAACGTTATACACTCACTATACAAGCTGAAAATTATATAAATTTGTATAAAAAACTATTGAATTATAACTAATAACTTTCTTACTTGCGATTTTATGTTACTAAAAACTGAAAAAGTATATTTCAAAAACCTAAACGCTATTCGTTTTATTGCGGCATTGGGCGTCATATTGTATCATATTGAAAGCTATAAAAAAGTTTTGAAAATTGATGATAGACGTGTAAATGACAGTATGGAAATTATAGGTCCGCTTGGTGTTATTTTATTTTTTGTGTTGAGTGGTTTCTTGATAACATATCTGTTGCTGACAGAGCAACAAGTTACAGGTACAATTCACATCAAAAACTTTTATGTAAGGCGTATTTTACGCATTTGGCCTTTATACTTTTTAATAGTATTTTTGGCATTTTTTGTGTTTCCTTTTATTGATTTTATGATTTTAGAAGGTTATGAAAGACATAAAACTTGGAGTAGCATAGGCTACAAACTTTTTTTGTTTGTTATATTTTTGCCCAATTTGGTACTTATGCTGTTTGGTCGTGTCCCATACGCAGGTCAAACTTGGTCTATTGGAGCAGAGGAACAGTTTTATTTGGTATGGCCTTGGCTTGTTAAGTTCGTGAAAAATAAATGGATTCTTATCGCAGGGGTGATATTGATGTATTGGATTATTGCATATATCATTGATAACGTTTTGCCCGATCATAAATATACCAAAATTCTATGGGCTTTTTGGATAACAACCCCTATTCAATGTATGTCTATTGGTGGTTTTTTCGCACTCATTATATTTGAAAAAAATAAAGCATCTTTATTTTTACAGAAAATAATTTTTTACAAATGGTTACAATGGGCGGTTTTAATAATTATTATCCTCTTGATTTCTATAGCCGTCAAATTCCCCTACCTTGATAGGGAAATATATGCTGTACTGTTTGGGATATTGATATGTAATTTTGCTTACAATGAGCATAGAATATTTTCTATGGAGAATAGTGTATTGAATTATTTGGGGAAAATATCTTATGGGTTGTATATGTATCACATGATTTTCGTAGTATTTACCATGCGTGTTTTACAATATTCAATAGGCGTATATAATGTTTTATTATATCCTATGGTAATATTGCTCACTATTTTTGTAGCTTCTATTTCGTACAAGTATTTTGAAAAACCATTTATCAATCATAAAAACGCTTTCGTAAGCATAACAAGCGGAGAGGAGGCTAAAGAAAGTTAAAATTATGCTTTCTATATACGTTATTTTTGCTAAATTGCGTGTGTTTTCAATCTGTATTTCTTTATGCAAAAAGTATATCTACTATGCTTGTTGTGCTTCTTTGGGGCAGTGGCAGGCAAGGCGCAATTGAGCAAGGGAGGGACACCCTATAGTTTTGGGAGTGATTTTCGTGCAACTGACTTGGCAAAAATGCCCTTGCCTACGTTTGCCGTGCCTGCATTGGACTTGCCTACTTTGCAACGCGAAGATGCCGAAACAGTCAATGCAGACCGTTTCGCAGCGGCTACTGCAGTAAGCCTACAGCCTAATACGCATGGGCTTTGGCAAGACTTGCCTACAGGCGAGCAAATGTGGCGCGTACAGATAAATTTGCAAGGGCAGGTTACGGGTATGCGCTTGTTGTTCGACAAATTTCGTTTGCCTGAAGGCGGTAGATTGTTTATCTATAGCCCCGACCACCAAATTTTATTGGGAGCGTTTACAGCCCACAACAACAAACCTCATTTGTCTTTTGCGACTACATTATTAAAAAATAAAACTATTATTTTGGAATACACCGTGCCAGCAGGCAAGGCACATGAAACGCTTTTGCACATTCACCGCATAGACCAAGCCTATAGAACGGTGGGCGATATGGAAAAAAAAGGCGATAAAGTTGGCTTTGGCAATTCGGGTAGTTGCAACTTGGACATAAACTGTACGACTTTGGCGAATGATTGGCAGGAGGAAAAACGCTGTGTAGTGCGCATTATTACAGTAAATGGAGGCGGTTCGAGCTATTGCAGTGGCTCGCTCATAGGCAATACCGCCCAAGATAGAAAGCCTTATATACTGACTGCCTACCATTGCAGGAAAGGCGTAAGCGTAAGTTTTTTGGACTTTTGGACGTTTGATTTCAATTATGAAATCTCAGATTGTAACGCGCCCAACGCTGAACCCGCCAACACACAAAACTTAACAGGCGCGACTTTGAAGTCAGAATATTTGCCTTCTGACTTTTGTTTGCTTGAGTTGCAAGATGCTGTGCCTAATACGTTCAATGCGTATTGGAATAGCTGGAATAGATTAGGGCAAAATGTGTCGGGAGCGGTCTGTATTCATCACCCTTCGGGAGATGTGAAAAAGTTTACACGCGACACAGACATGAATAGCACCACGAGTTACTATGATGAACAACCCAACGATAACACGCATTATCGCCAAGTTTGGAACAATGGCACTACAGAAGGAGGTTCGTCTGGCTCGCCTTTGTTTGATAGTGCGGGCAATATCATAGGACAGTTGCATGGAGGCGAGGCGCTTTGTTCTGCTCCGAATGACCCCGATTGGTTTGGCAAAGTGTCGGCTTCGTGGGTAGGTGGTGGCACTGTAGAAACGCGCCTTTCGGATTGGTTAGACCCTATTGGTTCGGGGGCGTTTGTGCTGACTTCGGTACAGCGAGAAAAAATACAAAACCCTTTTAAGCTCTATCCCAATCCTGCCCAAAAGGATTTACAACTTGCCTACGAAAACTCGGCATGGGCAGGGCAGACGATAGAAGTGCGCTTGTATGACCAAGTAGGCAAGCTTGCCTACCAAACGAAGCAAACCTTGCCTACCAACACTGCCTCGAAGCCTTTGCGCTTGCCAGCCTTGCCTGTGGGACTGTATGTGGTGCAAATCGTGGCACAGCAAGGCATTTTTACGCAAACATTGGTGGTGGAGTAATTTATGGCGTGAGTTGGATAATGGAATAATACAAAGGCATTCCAAACGTAACATTAAACGGAAATGTAAAACCTAATGCCATGGGAATATACAGACCGGGGTCTGCTTTGGGCGCGGCTAAACGCATCGCGGCAGGTACGGCTATGTATGAAGCACTCGAAGCCAAGACTGCAAACATAAAGCGGTTGCCTACGCTTGTGGTTATAAAACCGCTTAGCCAAGCCGCCAAAACCCCATGCAAAACAGGGGCTAAGACCGCAAATGCCGCCGCAAATTTGCCATATTTTCGAAAGCTCCCAAAGCGATTGGCGGTAACCATACCCATCTCAAGCAAGAAGATAGCCAAAAAGCCTTTGAAAATATCGGTAGTAAAGGGTTTGATGCCTTCGGCTTGTTTGGCATCAGAGATTAGCCCGATAACCAAACTGCCCAAAATCATCAAAACACTGCCATTCGTAAAAGAGTGTCGGATTATTTCGCCCATGCCCTCCTTGCCTTCGTTTTCTTTGTCATAGTGTTTGATGAGCATAACGCCCACAATAATAGCAGGCGACTCCATCAATGCCATAACCGCGACCATGTGTCCGCCAAAGGTGAGCTTTTGCGATTCGAGAAAAGCAGTCGCGGCTACAAACGTTACGGCACTTACCGAACCGTAAGCGGCGGCTACTGCTCCTGCATCATATACGCTCATTTTGCGCTTGAGTATGAAGAAGGTATAAAATGGAATAACGCTTGCCAAAGCCAAACCAAACAACAAGGAGAGCAAAATCTCAAGTGTAAACTGCCCATGTGCCAATTCTTGTCCTCCCTTGAACCCTATGGAAAATAGCAAATAGAGGGATATGAATTTGATAGTTTGGGCGGGTATTTCTAAATCGCTTCGCAAAACGGAGGCAATGATGCCCAACAAGAAGAACAGCAAAGTAGGATTGCTAAGGTTCAGAAAAAGTAGATGAAAATCCATTGAGGTATATTTTGTTTAATTTTTATGGGACAAAATTAAACACTAACACGACAACTATGCAGGATACAAAAGAAGCTACTGCGTTTTTAACCCATTTTTAACGCCTAAAGAGCCTAAACAATGGTTCTCTATTTTTGTGTGGATATTTTAACTATTTTTTAATAGTAATACTATCTGTTTTGTGTTGGTAGGCAAGGCATCAAGCACAAAAAAGCGCGAGAAAAATCTCGCGCTACAGGGTGTTAATTCATATTTGTACTGACTAAAAACTCGTCTAAAATTCGGTTAAACTCTTCCGCATCTTCCATCATGGGCGCGTGTGAGCAGTGGTCGATGAAATGCAATTCGGCATTGGGCATCAAATCTAAGAACTCATAGCCTACGGTTGGAGGCGTGATAGTGTCGTTCAGTCCCCACACAAGCAAGGTCGGTTGGGTGATTTTGGTGATTTCGTTTGCCATGTTGTGCCTTTGGGCAGACTTGGCTATCGCCACAATGCGCAAGCATTTTTGGATACTTTGCGTAACCTCAAAAACCTCATCAACCAATTCCTTCGTAGCTGTTTCAGGTTTGAAGAAAGTATATTCTACTCTTTCTTTGATGTAGCCGTAGCTACCGCGTTTGGGGTACGAACCGCCCATAGAGTTCTCGAACAAGCCCGAACTGCCCGTAAGCACCAAGCGTTCTACATTTTTGGGGTTGCGCTGGGTATAAATCAAGGCAAGATGCCCGCCCAAAGAATTGCCCAAGATGGTTACGTTGGTCAGTTGCTTCAACTTCACAAAATCCTCTATAAAATCCGTAATAGCTCCCAAGCCTGCTGTGCGCAAGGGCATATCGTGAATAGGCAACAACGGAATAACGACACGATAATTCTTTGCATAGTGCGTCAAAACGTCACTCCAGTTGCTCAACGCGCCAAACAATCCATGCAAAAGCAAGAGGGTTTTGCCCTCGCCTTCGTCAATGTAGCTGAATTTGCTTTCCTGCTTGATGTTGTAATTCATAGAAACTTTTTTTTGCAAATATAGCTTTTTTCTCAAAAAAGCTATGGGGGAAACTTATAAAAATAGCTTTTTTGTAGAAAAAGCTATGTGTTTTGGGTAACTATAGCTTTTTTGTAGAAAAAGCTATGTGTTTTGGGTAACTATAGCTTTTTTGTAGAAAA
>RDXI01000230.1 GCA_004292795.1 Bacteroidota bacterium
AATGACATGGGTAAGATTATCAAAGCCCCGTAGGGGCGACATCTTAAGATTTCACCCCTACGGGGTTCTGGCTTGTGGAACGGCTTTTCTACAAAGATATCGCCCCTCTGGGGCTAAAAATGCGTTACCAAAAAATTTGAACAGGCTCTAAATATATTACTCTGACATAATTATAATCATTTCATAATCAACCACTTACCTAAAAAAAGCCTAAATTTTTACATGGCTTCGCCTCTGTATGTTACATAAACATTACAGAAGCATTTTGATATGCAAAAGTAAGCAAGTTTTTTATAAACTCCAAATATGTAGGTGCATCACTCATCTTTCGAGTCCACAGGCACATCATCTTTCCTGCGCGTGTAGGGCGTGAGGCAACCATAATCGCGGTTTAGTTTGAGGCTGTCGCGCAGTTCGGGAGGCATATCGGGGTATTTTCCGCGCTCAATTTGCCGTTGCGGTCTTCGATGCCTGTGCTACATTTTGCGTAAGTCCTATTAGTATCAAATCTTTTCAACTTCCCCGAAAGACTCTATATTGTTGCATACTCGCTCGCAATTCCAAATAACCCACGCGCAAAATGGTATAGGCAGGAATGGCTAACAACATACCCAAGCCACCCGCAAGCGTTGCCCCTACAAAAATGGCAAAAAAGATTTCTAACGGGTGTGCCTTCACACTTTTAGAATAAATGAAGGGTTGCACAAACAAACTATCGAACATCAACGCGCCCAAAATGATAGGCAAGACTTGCAACAACACATAGCCATTGTTCGCAAAATCGCCCTGCGCTGAAGGCGTGGAGAGAATAACCAACGTAGCAAACACCAAACCCAAAGCGGGACCCAAATAAGGGATAATGTTCATCATTGCCATAAAAATGGCAATCGTTAGTGCGTATTTGATGCCCATGATACTCAAACCGATAGATAAAATGGCAAACATTATCACCATTTGTCCCAAAATACCCAATAAATAATTGGACAATAATTTCTCTATTTTGTAAAAAGTATTCACCGCTACTTCAAAGTACGCATTCGGAACAAGTGCCAATACATTGCGCCTGAAAAGCCCTTTTTCATACAAAAAGAAAAACGTAATAAAACTTACTGCCACCACATAAAACAGGATAGAACCCGCAAAACCTACCAAATAATTCAACAACTTGCCTACATCTAAGCCCGAAACAAAACTCGTCAAATTGTGCGTGATTTCTTGTTTCAAAAAACCCGCTTGCCTCTCGTCATCAGGAAAGTTCGTCATGATAAATTCCTCGATGCCATCTACAGGGCTTTGTAGGCGAGATAGTACCGTATGGTAGTCGAGCTTTTGCAAAATGCTTGCCTGCTCTGCTATCAAAGGCACAAACAACAAAATAAACAAAAACGGCACCAATGCCAATAACCCAAAGCTCAACAACACCGCCACAATACGCGGAACGCGCCAACTAAACACCTCTATATCAGCGATATAATCCGTAAAAGGGTGCAACAGCGTAGAAATAACCAACGCTATCAAAATATAGAAAATAAGTCCCCAAAAAAGCCAAAAAATAAGCGCGATAGCCAACATAGTGGCGGTAAAGGGAAGCCAAAAACGGGCTATGTGTTGGTAATTCATGAGCAAAGGAGGGGTAGGCAAGCGGATAACTTTTCGGCTTCTTGCCTGATGACTGCAGGCGAGAGCAATTCGTGTTGGGCAATCTCGCCTAAAAGCGGGAGTTGGGTATAAGATAAAATTACTTTTTGAGAAGCAGGTACACAAGTACCATTAAAAATAATGCCATGTATGGGTACTTGCGCTTGTTTCAGCACTTCCACCGTAAGCAAGGTGTGATTGATACTTCCCAAATAATAATTCGCTACCACGACTACAGGCAAGCCTAATTGCTTGATAAAGTGCAGGTTCAGAAAATCGTAGGTAAGCGGAACGAGCAGACCGCCCGCCAATTCCACGACCAAAGGGCGCGTAGTGATAGGCAAGGTTATTGACGCTGGATTGATAGATACACCCTCGAGTTCCGCCGCCGCATGAGGCGAAAGAGGCGCGACAAGCCTGTAGGCTTCGGGGTGAAAAACGCGCTCCGCAAGAGGCGTTACCAAACTTGCTACGGTTTGGGTGTCGGTTTGTTCCTCACTTCCCGACTGTATGGGCTTCCAATAATCCGCGCCTGTAGCCTCTACCAAGACTGCCGATGCAACAGTCTTGCCTATTTCTGTGCCAATGCCAACGACTATGAACATACCTTTTCTTTTCTTTTCCGCAAATTTGCTAATTTTTTTCAAGAATGTAGCATCATGGGTTTTTCTTGTTATTTTTGCAAAAAAACTATGTCTTATGCTTACTCCCGAACAAGCTCTTAAAAAATACTATGGCTATGATGCCTTTCGTCCACAACAACGTGATGTGATTGATACTATTTTAGCAGGGCAAGACTGCCTTGTGCTGATGCCTACAGGCGGAGGCAAGTCGGTTTGTTATCAAATTCCTGCTGTACTTTCCGAAGGCACTTGTATTGTAGTGTCGCCTTTAATTGCCTTGATGAAAGACCAAGTAGAGGCACTGAAGCGCAATCAAATTGAAGCCGATTATATCAATAGTTCGCAACTTGCCTCCGAAGCGCAAGCTGTAGAAGCTCGCCTACTAAGTGGTACGTTAAAATTGCTATATGTTTCGCCTGAAAAACTGCTCACACAATCGTTCATGCGGTTGTTGCAAGAAGCAAAAATCAGTTTTTTTGCCATTGATGAGGCACACTGTATTTCGGGTTGGGGACACGATTTCCGCCCTGAATATACAAAGCTCAATTTGTTGAAAAAAGCCTATCCGCAAACGCCCATTATTGCCCTCACGGCTACGGCTGACGTGCTGACGCGCCAAGACATCAGCAAACAGTTGGCAATGGAAAACGCTAAAATGTTCCTTGCCTCCTTCGACAGACCGAATATTAGGATAAATGTAACACAAGGCACTGAACGCATCAAGAAAATAATCCAATTCTTGAGCATCAAAAGCAAAACCAAACAAGCGGGTATTATTTATTGCTTGAGTCGAAAATCAACCGAAAGCATAGCCGACAAACTCAAAAGTAATGGCTACAAAGCCGAAGCCTATCATGCAGGATTGGACGCAAACCAACGCGCCAAAGTGCAAGAGGCTTTTTTGAAAGATGAAATTCAAATAATATGTGCCACGATTGCCTTCAGAATGGGCATCGACAAGCCCAATGTGCGTTTTGTGATTCATTACAATTTGCCTCGAAACATAGAAAGCTATTACCAAGAAATAGGCAGGGCAGGGCGCGATGGCTTGGAAAGCGAAGCATTGTTGTTTTATTCCTATTCGGACATCATTACTTGGACAGAAATGATACGCGACAACGCACCCAATCAAGAACAGACTACGCTGAAAATCAAGAAGTTGGAGCGTATGCAACAGTTTACTGAAGCGCAAATATGCAGGCGAAAAATTTTATTGGGCTATTTCCATGAAGACCTTACGCAAGATTGCGGAAATTGTGATGTGTGCCTCTCGCCTCCCCAAACTTTCGATGGCACGTTGTTAGCCCAAAAAGCACTCTCAGCGCACATTCGCCTAAAGACCGAAAAAAATCATGTGGCGGGTATGGGTATGTTAATTGATGTATTGCGCGGTTCGCAAAATCAAACCATTTTGCAACACAAATTCAATGAAATCAAAACCTTTGGAGCAGGCAAGGACGTAAGTGTCAATGATTGGCGAGATTATCTTATTCAGATGCTAAACATGGGCATTTTTGAGATTGCCTACAATGAAAACTACGTTTTGCGTCCAAGCTTTTTGAGTGAGATGGTCTTGAAAGGGCAACGCAAAATTATTCTGGCAAAAGCTGTAGGCGAGGAAGCGAAAAAACAAGAACGCGAGATAAAAGCACGCGAACTCAAGCCCAAAAGCAAAACCGAACTTTTGGAAGAAGATTTGCTCGAAACGCTGAAAAACTTGCGCAAGGCAATGGCAGATGGCGAAAATGTCGCGCCTCACCTTATTTTTGGTGATGCTACCTTAGTGGATATGACCACGAAAAGACCTATCACAGAAGCGGAATTTAGGCAAGTGTCAGGCGTAAGCGAAGGCAAGATGAAATATGCTGAAGAATTTTTGGAAACGATTATTACCATTTTGCTCAAGCATTATCGAGCAGGCTATCTCACAATCAAAAACGCCACTTATTTAGCTACGCTTGACCTCTACAGGCAAGGCATAGACTTGCCTGCCAACATAGCCAAAAAGCGCACTGAAAGGGAAAAAACTACTTCGCCCTTGACCATAGAGGGGCATTTGATTTGGCTCTATGAACGCGGTTTTGACATCAGGCGCGAAGACTACATCAACGAAGCAGAGCTACAATATTTGGTAAAGTTCTTCAAAGGCAATCCTACTTTGAGCCTTTCAGAAATACATGATGCTTTGCATGGCAATTATGACTATTTCAAAATCCGTTGGGCGCAAAGCGAGTATTTTAAACTGTATGGAAAGCCTGTGTAGGTATTTGATAAATCCAATACAAAGCAACGTATTGGATTTTTTGTTTATAAAATTGGTTATATTTGCGAAGGATTTTAAACCAAATTGCATCATGGGATACATTCGCGCTGAGTTCAAACTTACCAATACTACAGATGTGCATGATTTCAATACCAAGCGCATCAAAAAGAAAGATATTCGTTCAGGCACTTACCGATTTTTGTTAGATTCTGGTGCTTCTTTGTTGTGCATCAATGAAGAAATCCAAGCACAATTAGGTTTAGTTGAAATAGGCGAGGAAACCGCTTCATTAGCCGATGGTTCTATCCACAAATTCAAAATCGTAGGACCCGTTACAGTGGAGTTTGAAAACAGGCGCACTACAGCCGAAGCAGTCGTTTTGCCTAATGACGCAGAGCCACTTTTTGGGGCTATCATCATGCAATTACTTGATATTGTGTTAGATATGAAAGAAGAAAAAGTTATCTTGCCTCCCGAAAGACCATACAAAAGAGTTATCAGGGTTTGAAAAAAACTTATTGGTCTTTGAAATAATTGTAAACTGAACCATATATTTTTGTGTTAGGCAAGCTCTTTTTCAAATACGCCCAAATATCTTAGGCAAGCGGTGTTATGTGTAATAAAAGACCTACATTTACAAATAAAAACCTATTTCTCCATGAATAAACGTTCTTTCCTACAAAAATTCGCGCTTGCGGGTGCTTCGCTTTGGTTTTTGCCACAAGCCTTGTTTGCCTCGCCTACAGAAGCCCGCGCTTCGGAGGCAGAAGTTGAACCGTTTGCTTTCAATCCGCAAGATTTTACGCTCCCCGCCCTTGCCTACGCTACAGATGCCCTCGAACCGCATTTTGACAAAATGACGATGGAAATTCACCACACGAAACACCACGCCGCTTACGTCAAAAACCTAAACGAAGCCGTTAAAAATACCGCTTGGGCAGGCGCGGGCTTAGACAAAATATTGGCAGAAGTTACCGCTAAATTCCCCGCTATCCGCAACAATGCAGGCGGACATTACAATCATAGCCTTTTCTGGACGTTGCTTAGTCCGCAGGGCGGAGGCGAGCCTACAGGCAAGGTAGGCGAGGCTATCAAAGCCACTTTTGGCAGTTTCCAAACCTTTCAGGAGCAATTTCAGAAAGAAGCTCTATCGCGTTTTGGTTCGGGCTGGGTGTGGCTCATCAAGAAGTGAATAAATTGTTGGGTTAAAAAAACGCCATGTTTAAAAAACACTATAGCCACGCCTCAAGCGTGGCTACATTTTTATCGTCCCAATTTCCGCCATCTATCCGCGATGCCATAATCTTGCTCATTTTTCAGCAAGGCACCCCAATAGAGCGGTAATTCTTTGGCTGTATCCGCTTTTTCCAAATCTTGCACGGTAATATTGGCGTGGTGCAAGAGGCGTATCCAATCCAATAATTCGCTTGTGGAGGGCTTTTTCTTGAGTCCTTTTAGTTCGCGCAGGTTGTAAAAAGCGTGCATGGCGCGGTCTATCAGGTCTTCGGAAAGTGTAGGAAAGTGGACTTGCACTATTTCCAACATAGTAGCAGGTTCGGGAAACGTGATGTAATAGAAAAAGCACCTTCGCAGGAAAGCATCAGGCAATTCTTTTTCGTTGTTCGAGGTGATGATGATAATAGGGCGTTGCGTGGCTTTGATAGTGCGTTGAAGCTCATATACATAAAACTCCATGCGGTCAAGCTCCAGCAAAAGGTCATTCGGAAATTCGATGTCTGCCTTGTCTATTTCGTCTATCAACAGCACCACCGATTCGGGAGCTTCGAAGGCTTCCCAAAGTTTGCCTTTTTTGATGTAATTCTCGATGTTTTCTACCCGCGCCTCGCCTAATTGTGAGTCGCGTAGGCGAGATACCGCATCATATTCATACAAGCCTTGTTGGGCTGTAGTGGTCGATTTGACGTGCCAAGTAAGCAAAGGCTTGTTCAAGGCTTTGGCTACTTCGTAGGCAAGTAAGGTCTTGCCTGTGCCGGGTTCGCCTTTGATGAGCAAAGGGCGTTGCAATGCTATAGACGCATTTACGGCTATTTGGAGTTCTCGCGTGGCGATGTATTGGTCAACATCTAACAACCAACATCTAAAGTCTAATATCTAACATCTAACAACCAACATCTAAAGTCTAATATCTAACATCTAACAACCAACATCTAAAGTCTAAATTCTAATACCTATTACCATAACGTCATCTATTTGGGCTTCATTAGCTTCATTCATCCAATTATCTAAACTTGTTTCGAGGATTTTTTGTTGGGTGGGCATATCTTCGTGTTGGTTTTCTTTCAATAATTCGCGGAGTTGGCTTATTCTGAATTTCTTGCGGTCTTTGCCTCCGAATTGGTCTATGTAACCGTCAGAAAACATATACAGCGTGGTAGGCAAGGTAGCCTGCTCGTGGTCTGCCTCGACTTGCGACTCGCCTACTGTGGCGGTTTGTGGAGCTAAGAGCGAAACGGTATGCAAGGTAAAAGTGCGTTCAAATTCGCGTTGCTCGCCTCCTATGGGCGATTTGTCGCCCTTCAATTCGTACAACTCGCCTTGTTGGAAGTACATCATACGGCTTCGCGCCCCTGCGTACTCTATCACTTGCCTATCGCGGTCTATGGCACAAATGGAAATATCCATACCATCGCGGTTCGTGGTTTCGTCTTGTTTGAGGGCTTGGCGCACACGTGCATGGAGGAAATACAAAATTTGGTCGGGACTTGTTACACCTTTTTCCGTAACGATTTCGTGCAAAAGTTCATTGCCTATCATACTCATAAACGCGCCCGGCACGCCATGCCCTGTGCAGTCTGCCGCCGCCATGATGACCTTGCCTTTGGGCTTTGTGAGTTCGGATATGAGTTCAAAGTCTTGCCTATCGGGGGAAGTTTGGAGCTTGAAAGTGTTGTTTCGAAAAGGCATCACTTCGGCAAACCAATAAAAATCGCCTGACACAATGTCGCGTGGGCGGAAAAGGATAAACGACTCAGGCAAAAGCTCTTGAATGTGTTGGACTTGGGGCAAAATAGCATCTTGAATACGCTTGGCGTAGTTGATGCTGTCGGTCATTTCTTGTTGGCGTTTGGTGATTTCGTGGTTCGCCTCTTGCAAGTTTTCGGCTTGGATAGTGATTTCTTTTTTCTGTTGCAAAAGCATAGCGTTCTGCTCCACAACTTCTGTCGTTTTTTCGCTTACCAATTTTTCCAAATGGCGTTGATAGGCTTTCAAGGCATTGATGCGCCAACGAACCCCAAACACAATCGCGCTGGCTACCAACAACACAAAAAGCGTGATAGCCCACCATGTCAAATACCACGGAGGCAAGACCACAAAACGATACGAAACAGGCACGCACCAAACACCTTCGTTGTTCATGGCTTTTACCCAAAACGTATAAGTACCTGCGGATAAATTCGGGTAACTCGCCTCCGTTTTGTCAGTTTCAGGAATCCAATCAGCGTCCACACCTTCCAATTTCCAGCTATAGCGCACTTTTTCCGACACTTGAAAACTGATAGCTTCAAAATCAAACGTAACATGGTTTTTGTCAGCAGGCAAGACTAATTGCTGTGGCAAACCAAACCACTCGGACAAACCCGCGTGATAAGGTTTGTATGTCGCACTATTCCAAGCTACATCAAGGTAAAATAATCTTGCTCGCGTGATGTTGATAACGGGAGGAGTGGTATTGGGCTTGTCTTCTTCGGGATTGTAGCGCAACGCGCCTTTGATAGTGCCAAACCAAAGATTGCCCTTGCGGTCTTTGTAGTTTGCCGCGCCATTAGATTCTAAGCCTGAAAAACCATCATAGCGGTCATAGTTTTTTATTTTAATGATTTCTCCATTTTTGTCAAACATGATTTTGTCCACGCCTTTTTGCGTACCCGCCCACATATTGCCCTCATTATCCAAAATGAGCGAATAAATTACACTCGAAGCTAAATTGCTGTTTCGAGGCGAGGTATGCACAAAACGTTTGCCATCGAAGCGAGCTATGCCTTCGCCATACGTTGTAACCCACAGCCTGCCCCATTTGTCCTCGCAGGCTTGTATGATAAGTTGATTGAGCAAGCCATGTTCTTTGCCGTAGCGCGTAAGCTGTTCGTTTTCATATAACGCCACTTCTGAATTGGAGCATATCCACACCCTGCCTTTTGAATCTTGCATAATGGAATGAATATAGAAACTTTGCAAAACAGCATTGCCTGCCTGATAATTTTTAGTTTCGGTTGGCTTTTCAGGATTATATACATAAAAGCCTTGATTGAACGTGCCTATGAACCAAATCTTTTTTCCTTTGATAGTAGCCTTGCAGATGTAGCTTGTTTGGGCATTGGCAGGAAGTCCATAACGGGCATTAACGGGTGTGTAAGAATCGCCTTCTACTTCCACCAAACCCGCGTCAGACGTAAGTAAGAGCTTGCCTACATCAGTGGTATCGATGCACTTTATCCTTCCCAAATTCAAATCCTTCCCAAAAAATGTGTTCAATGTTTTGCCATCATAAGACGAAATGCCACCGCCTACCGTTCCGAACCACATCAAGCCATTTTTATCTTCAAAAAAAGCCCTCACAAACGGCACGCTCAAGCCATCTTGTTCGTTGAAGGCAATAAATTTACCTTTGTCAAAACGTAATACCCCATTGCCCCTTGTGGCAAACCAAATGTTATTTTCCTTGTCCAAAGCCATTCTATTCAAAAAATTGCTTGTCAAGCCATTATCTTTGGTAAAATGTATGACGTTTCCATCTTTTTTGATACAGATAGCCCCTGTATTCAGCGTGGTAAACCAAATATTTTGCTGGTTGTCTTCTACCATTTGTACCAAATTGGCTAAAGCACCCAAAGGCAACGGTACTTGCACCTTTTGCA
>RDXI01000425.1 GCA_004292795.1 Bacteroidota bacterium
CTTAAATATCACAGGTAGCTCTAATACCCCTGGTGTTGCCTATTTTAATTTTACTTTTGCGGGGCAAAGTTGTACACTAAACATCTATTCTTGTGGGGCTTTTGTTTCGGCTGGTGTTTTCAGAGAGTTTTCGTGTTTTAATTTAGGAGCAACCAATACCACACTAGACCCTAATGTACCAGTAGAAGCCATACACGGTGATTACTATCAGTGGGGTCGCAATGCACCCGCAGCAACTACAAGTGCATTGATTGGTACTTGGGGATCGCAAGGAGGGAATAGCAATAATGGTAACTGGACTTCTACCGGAACGGGTGGGCCAAACGACCCTTGCCCAGATGGTTTTAGAGTGCCGTCAAGTGCAGAATGGGATGCTGTGATAGCGAACAATACTGCGACAAGAACGGGTACTTTCATTGAAAGTAATACTAATTTTGGTTCATCTATTCAGTATGGGCCAAACGCAAGTATAAAAACGCTTACATTACCAGCGACTGGCCGTCGCCTTTCTGGTGCTGGAACACTCGATGACCGTGGAACTACTGGTAACTACTGGAGTACTACCGAGGTCGTAAGTAATAGTACCTCAAGAGCCTTGTTCTTTAGTTCAAATGGAAACGACACGAGCGTTTACGTACGTATAAGTGGCTTTTCCGTTCGATGTATCAAAGAATAAAGGCTATCAATTTTGTAAGTTGATTGTTTAGAAATTTTTAGAATCGGCGGCAAAACCGCCGATTTTTTTAAAACATTGTTTTGTGATGGTCAAAAACTTATGAAAAAACAGCTAATGCAAAAAGCAGTATATCCTCAACAACAATCGGAATTGCTTACATTAAACACATCAATGAAAATGGTTTTAAAAAACGTACTCTTCCATCTTCTTGGGCTTTGCAGTTTGCAAGGCGTTCATACTCGTATTTTTTCAAGCTATACAAATGGAAATAATTCCCAATCTCTCCATATAGGTCCCGACAATCCGAAAGGTGTGTTTTTTTCTATTGGTAATCGGGCTATAGCTTACACTGTTCGTTGTATTAAGAATTAATTTTAAAAACACTATCACAATGAAACATATTTTAAAAACATTCTATAATACAAATATATAATGAAGAA
>RDXI01000426.1 GCA_004292795.1 Bacteroidota bacterium
CCACCCTTGCCTGAAGCTATCGCTATGACGTTGCGGACTTGAGGCAAGTTCGGGGTTTTGGTTTGGAAAATAGACGTTACTTCAGCAGTCATGTGAATTTTCACGTCATATTCCTTGCCTATGTGCGTGCTTATGGCATCTTCGCAGTCTTGTCTGATGCGTTCCTTTAGCGGACAAGCAGGCGTAGTGAGTACAACAGTAAACGAAATAGCCTTGTCATGGATAGCTACATCGCGTATCATATTGAGCGTTACAAGGTCTTTTTTTAAGTCGGGTTCTTGCACATGACTAAGTGCGCGTAGAACGTCTGCTTCAGATAGGGACACGATTTTAAAGGGGTAGAAAGGTGGAAGGGTGGAAGGGTAGAAAGGTGGAAGGGGAAAAAGCTAACTTTCAACTCTCAACTTTCAACTCTCCTTAGCTCATCAATAATTGCGCTAAGAGGAAAATAGAGGAAATCAAAAACGAGAATACAAAGGCTTTGATAATGGCAAACTGCACCGTAAAGGGATTGAAGTCTGTCCTGATGCCTCTGATGTAGTCCATTTCTGTAAATTGTCCTGAAAGCGTACCCGCCAAGAAACCGCCCAAAATAGACAAAAAGCCCGCAACGACTACCAACATAGGAATTGTTATCATCGCACCTAAAATTTTAGGCAAGACGAGGTAAGAGGCAGAATTGATGCCCATTACTTCGAGTGCGTCTATTTGTTCAGTAATGCGCATTGTGCCAAGATGCCCCGCTATGTTCGAGCCTACCTTGCCTGCCAATACGATACAAGTAATAGTAGGTGCGAGTTCCAAGACTGTCATATCGCGCACAATTTGCCCAATGACATACAAAGGTATCAAAGGACTAATGAGGTTGAAAGCCGTTTGCAAGGCACTTACCGCGCCTATGAAGGTAGAAATGATGGTTACGATAAAAACCGAGTTGATGCCTATAGCCATACATTCGTCAATCACGAGGCGCACATACACCGAAAATCGCTCTCGATTGACGAACATTTGAAGCATGAAAAGAACATATTTGCCTAAGAGAGCCATGTTAAAGAATCATAAAAGTTAGATGTACTGCGTAGGAGTGTTTGCAAAATTATATGCTTTTTGCTATCTTTGCAACCTATTTCAAAAAAAACCTATTGCGCTATGGCTCAAGAAACTTCAAAAATGCCTTTTGGCAAACAAAACTATAGAATAATGTTGGTCGGATTGGCGGTGCTTTTCTTAGGCTTCACGATTATGAGCTTGGACTCTACCACTTTTGGCTTTGGCTTTTTGGGCTTGACGCTCGGTCCCGTAGTCGTTTTTATAGGTTTTATGATTCCGTTTGTGGCTTTGCTCAACAAACCCAAAAGAAATTAACTTCTCTCCCACACTTTCATCTTCAAAACTATTCGCCCCTCCCCTGCCCCCCTTTATACAGC
>RDXI01000231.1 GCA_004292795.1 Bacteroidota bacterium
GATGCAAATGTATTACGAAAAATTTAAGGAAGAAATCGCACTTTCGCTTGAGCGCACTTTGTTGAGCAAAAAATATCCTGACTATCGTTTGTTATTGAATGAATACAGAGAAGGCATTTTGTACTTCGAACTGATGCGCGAAAAGGTTTGGAACAAAGCTATAGAAGATACGTTGGGCGCGAAAAACTATTTCGACCAAAACCGCGACAAATATCGTTGGGATACGCGTGTGAATGCGACTATGTACCAAGTAGCCAATGAACAGACGTTGGGGCAGTAGAAAAATTATTTGAGCAAGACTATTTTCCCTGTTTATCATATCAAATCTGACCCGATTTATTTTGACAACGAAAAGTACACGCACACCGAAACGGCTCTCAATACGCTCAATATCCTCATCAATACGATGAAGAAAAACCCTGACTTGGTGGTTGAAATAGCCTCGCACATAGACGAGAAAGAAAGCCGTATGGTAGCGATGGAGCGCATACGTGCTACAGTTAGTTATTTGAATTTCAAGGGTATAGCTGACAATCGTATCTCGACTAAAGAGTTTGGCAGTACAAAAATGATAACCAAAGAAAATGCGGAGCGTTTCAAAAATCGCCGTATCGAGTTTACGTTTTTCAGCAATAGCAAAAAACAGTTGGAGAAAATTTTGAATGAAACGAACCCGTTGAATTTGAAGGTAACAGAGGGCGTTTTTAGCAAAGGCGACAACGAAGTGATAGACAAAGTTACGTGGAAATCGGGCTTTTATGAAACATCACACAACGGACAGCTTTTTTATGTGGACATTCAAGACATCAAAGAACCACGCCAAAAAGCCTATGAAGAAGCGCGTGGCTATGTGATAAACGACTATCAAAAATACCTCGAATGATAAACGACTATCAAAAATACCTCGAAAAACAATGGATTGCCGAACTGCGCCAAAAGTACAAAGTGGAAATAGACCAAAAAGAGGTGGATAAGTTGATTAAGAAGTAAATAGGTAGGCAAGGCAGGTAAGAACAAATTTTGCTTGTCTGCTGTGCCTTTTAAACAGATTTTTATGAATAAGGAAGCCTATATTTGGGCAGAAAATTTGCCTGAAGACTGCCCACCTCAAGAAGCATTTGCGCCACAAGAACAAGTATTTTATCGTTTGGGTAACAACCCGCCTGTAGAATATGACTTTGACTCGCACAGAAAACGCCAACCCGATACATTTTTCAAAGTTAGTGAGTGTCAGGCAAGGTCATTATCTGTATTAGATACGCTTGAAAGTGCTGAAGCATTTCGAAAACTGCCCGCATTGCGCAATAAGAACCTTGCTATTATAAAAATGGTTTTAAATGAAAGTGATGGCTTGGTGTTGCAAACGGGTAATAATAAAAACCATTTTTCTTGGTGGAAGTCTGCTAAATTTGTGTTACAAAATTTTGAAATATTATGAAAATTGAACTATTTTTAGATAAAATCTTGCTGTATTATGATGAACCGCAGGTTTTTAGTGCGAAAGATAACATATCAACTAATTATCTTGTGATGTTGGTGGATTATGAAAATGACGCGCCTGTGTATGTAGCTTTGCCTGTTTCTGAAAAAAAACTTCAACTTGTGCTTGAAGGCAAATTAGATATGAGGCTTGCCTTCATGGAATCCGAATTGGGGTGTTGGTATATGATAAAAGGGTTTGAGGATACCAAAGTGTGGGCGCAATCGGCTGATTTTGAGGCAATGCCTGAAACGTATTTGCCAGAAGAAGGGCTTTTCTTGCCTACAAAAGATGTTTTAATGGATTATTCTGTAATTGGTGCTTAAAAATACAAAAAATGCAAACCTTTCAATATCATATCACGATAGACGAGTCGAAAGTACAAGAACTGTATGCGTTGCTAACCAATTTGCGGTATGTGCAACGGGTGGAAGTCTTGCCTACTGCGACTGCGACAAACGGAACAGTGGAAGAACCCGCGCCTTACTACACACCTAATCAACTTGCCTACAGCGTGGAAGAAATACGAGCCATTGCAGACCGTTTCCCCAAAAATAAGAAATGGACTGCGCAAGACCTCGACAAATACTTTCCGCCAGACCTCAAAGTAAAGGTGCAAATTATCAAAAATAAGCTATACATTATGCCTACCCCAAGAGAAAATCACCAATTTATTGTGGCGGAACTGCTCATGACTATGGGCGTGTATGCCAAACAAAAGAAACTTGGACAAGTCTATCCTGCCCCACTTGATGTCGAATTCGATGAAAACAATGTTTTTCAGCCTGATGTTTTGTTCATCAAAATAGAACGAAAAGCAAACGCGGTCAATGCGGAAGGCAAGATAGTAGAAGCACCCGACCTTGTGGTGGAGATTTGGTCGCCCAGCAACCGCAAGAAAGAACGCGAGGACAAACGAGATATTTATGAAAGTTTTGGAGTAGCAGAATATTGGAGTATTTTTCCTAAAAAGCAACAAATTTCGGTAGAAACGCTGAACGAGGCAGGCAAGTATGAGGTTTTTTCGGAGGCAAAAAAACAAGGAATCGTGAAGTCGAAAATCTTAGAAGGCTTTGAAATAGACATCACCGAGCTAATGCCCACAGCCGAAACAGAAGCCGAGCCTGCCCCCAAAGCCCCTAAACAAAAAAAGAAAAAAGGTAGTCAAAACAAATCATAAAATGCAGATTTTTTATAAACATTGTTTCTTCGCGTTGCTTCTTGCCTTGCCTGCCTGCGGTTGGTTTGGAGGTGGCTCGCCTGAAAAAAAAGGAAAGGTACTCGCACAAGTAGGCGAGGTAAAATTGTATGAAGTTGATTTGCAAGGACTTATACCCAAAGGCACGCCCAAAGCAGACAGTACGGAAATGGCGAAAAACTATCGCCAAACGTGGCTTCGCAGGCAGTTGATGGTGCAATATGCCAGCAAATCGGCTAAGATAGATGAGCGCGACCTTGAACGAAAATTGCAAGAATACAAGCAAGACCTTGTGCTGTATGCCTACGAAAAGGAATATTTGCGCAAAAACTTGGATACGACCATCACAGACAAGGAAATTCAGGAATACTACGAAAAAAACTCGGCTAACTTCGAACTGAAGCAAAACATCATCAAAGCCCGCTTGGTCAAAACAGCCCGCGACACAACCAAGCGAATTGCAGAAATGAAATCGTGGCTCACAAGTACAGACAAAAAAGACCACACCAAACTACGCGAGTTTTGCCTCAAATATGCCCCTTTTTATCATCTGGCGGATACGGTTTGGGTAGAGTTTGATGCGTTGGTGCGCAATACACCTTTTCGTCAAATAGTGAATAAAACGGACTTTTTGCAACAAAATAGATTTTCAGAAAATACAGAGAATAACTATAGCTATTTCTTGCAAATTTTCGAGTATAAGCTATCCAACCAAATTTCGCCCTTGCCTTTTGTGCGCGATAGGATTGTGAGTATGATTATCAATCAAAGGCGTGTGCAGTTGGTCAAAAAAATGGAGCGCGATATTTATGAAGAAGGCAAGAAGAATAAGAGCTTTCAAGTGAGTGAGTGAAAGAGTGAATGAGTGTGTGTGTGAATGAGTGAGAGGGTGAGTGCAACCTTTTGGTAAGTGATAGGCTCTTTATAGTGTTAGCATTTGTTTTAATACAAATGTATCAAAATCTTAAAAAAGTACAAATATATATTTTTGGTAGGGGCAATCCCTTGTGGTTGCCCTCGTAAACAATACAAATTTTCGTTTAAAATTGAAATATTGGCTCGAAAAAGGGCAACCACAAGGGATTGCCCCTACATACATTTTTCCCCAAAAAAACAACTTAGTTTTTTAATTTTTTCTCTTAATATACTATCTATGAAAAAAATCATTGTTTGTATTTTTCTAACGCTCTGTAGCTTGCCTGCTTTTGCCCAAGTAGAAGGCGAGCCTATAGACAAAATTATTGCCTCAGTGGATAATTACATCATTTTGCTTTCTGAACTCGAACAACAATACTACAATGAGTTGTTTAAGGGCTACATCAAAGAAGGCGAGGCAAGCAAATGCAAAGTGTTGGAAAGTATGATTATCCAAAAAATGATGCTCGCCAAAGCCGAAATTGACTCCGTGATTGTGGAGGATAAGCTCATACAACGCCAACTCGACCAACGTATGGATTATATGATTCGTACCAACGGCGGGGACGCAGGCAAGCTCGAAAAACTGTACGGAAAGACGCTCAACGACATCAAAAACGAATTGCGCGACCTCATTCGTGAGCAAATGACTGTGCAGAAAATGCAGGAAAAAATAACCGAAAACGTAACCGTAACGCCTAAAGAAGTGCGTAAGTTTTTTGGTACTATCCCCAAAGATAGTTTGGAAATTCCTTCAGAAGTAGAAATTTCGCAAATCGTGAAAATTCCCGAACCAAGCAAAGACCAAAAACGCCTCACAAGGGAGCGTTTGGAAAAAATGCGTGCCGACATTGTGGCAGGCGCGAATTTTGCAGAAATGGCAAAAAAACATTCTGAAGATTATGTGAGTGCGCAAGATGGCGGTAGTTTGGGTTGGCAAGTACGCGGAAACCTTGTGCCTGAATACGAGGCGGAAGTTTTCAGAATAAAAGCAGGCGAGCTATCGAAAGTTATCGAGTCGCAGTTTGGTTTTCACCTTATCTTGTTGCAAGAAAAACGCGGAAACGAGCATCTGTCTTCGCACATCTTGTTCAAAGTTGCTCCTGAAAGGCAAGACATAGAACGCACCGAACGCTATTTGGACAGTTTGCGCACTATGATTTTGCGCGATAGCATCAGGTTTGAGCGTGCCGCCAAAGAATATTCTGATGACAAAGAATCAGGCTCGGCAGGTGGAGCTATTATGGGCAATGACCGCGACACGAAAATCCCTGCGGTGCCAGGTGTGTTAGATTCATACTTGTATTTCGTAACAGATACGATGAAATTAGGCAGTGTAAGCTTGCCTTTGGAGTACCGTATGCCTGACGGCAAGGAGGCAAGGCGTATTTTGCTTTTCAAATCCAAGTCGCAACCACACAATGCGAGCCTAAAACAAGACTATCAAAAAATCTATAACTACGCCCTCGATGAGAAAAAAGGCAAAGCTATAGAAGATTGGTTCACAAAAAGCAAAGACCAAGTGCTGATACGCATCGATGACCGCTTCAAGGGTTGCAATATCTTAGGGCTGAAGTAAAGTCTTACCTACTATTTTTATGCTAAAAGGCGTGTCATGGGACGCGCCTTTTTCAGTGTGGGGTAGGCAAGTTTTTTACTTTGGCATCAGTTTTAGCTCGCCTGCAGGCGTAAGAATCCACACCTCTTTTTCTTTGGCAGGGGCAGGCAAGGCGCGTTCTATGAAACATCGCATTTTGAGCGTATAGGCATACTGCACCACAGGCTCAAGCACATGGGGATTTACCACAGCATCAAAAGTAGCCTCGCTTACTTTGTTGTAATAATAGCTCATAGGCTTGCGCACTTGTTGAATTTTGGGCGCGTTTGCCGATTTTTTCATATCCAACGAAGTAGAACTAAAGGCTTGGTATGATTTGTAGCGGTCAGTAGGGTAGAAGATAGTCGAGTTTTCGGCTACAGTGCGGTTGTTCGGACTGATGTTGATGCCCATTTTTTTATAGCGTTCCAACTTGCCTGCTATAACTGCCGCCGCCTCGTCTTGCATTTGCGCATAGATTTTTTTGCTATCATTCACGATATAATCCACGCGCACAATGTCATAAATCTCGAATTGGGACGCGGTAGTCAGGATTTCGTTTAGTTTTCGTTCATCAGCAAATGAAATGTGCAGGTTTTTTTGCAATTCAAAGCCTTTTGGTACTTCGTTGTAGTTTTTGCTGAAAAGTTTTTTCTCCACTTCCACCTCATACACAGGGATAAGCGACACCATATCAATAAATAATTGCTCTTGTTTCACGCCCATTTTTTGCAATTCTCCCCAAAAACCATTGATACGGTCATTGGCTATACGGTTCACTTCGGAGGCAGTTTCGCCTAATTGCACCACGTTGAAAATGGCTACCAAGTGGTCGGGCTTCGTATTGAAAAGCACGCTTGCGTCTATGTCCACAAAATCGTTGCTCATAATGGTTGCCACAGGCGCGCCTGCATCAGTCAAGCCTCCTATGTTGTTCAGGTTAGCATTTTGTTGGTATTCTTGCTTGCTACGGCGGTTCATATTCGCTTCATTGTAATTCACATTGCCTTTGGCTTGGGCGCAAAGGTCGTGCAGGCTTAACGATAGCGCAAAGCAGGCAAGGAAAAAGGTCTTTTGCATATTGATTAGGGGATTAGTTTTGACAAATATAGCTTTTTTTGTAAGAAAAAACTATATATTCTTGACAAACACAGCTTTTTTGTAAGAAAAAATTATACGTTTTTGACAAATATAGCTTTTTTTCTCGAAAGCTGTTAGGCAAATAAAATTACTTTCTTTCAAAAAAGGTTTCAAAATATTGATAATCAGTT
>RDXI01000232.1 GCA_004292795.1 Bacteroidota bacterium
GGGCATACGGCTGTGCTTTGGAACGACTTGCCTATCAATTCCTTCACTTTGGGCTTGTCGGATTTCAATGCTATTCCTATGTCTGCCACTTCGCAAGTCGTAGTGTCGCATGGGGCGGGCAGTGCTTTGTATGGTTCGGGAAGCATAGGCGGAAGTATCCAGCTCTTTACGTCCTTGCCTGACTCTGCCCACTCAACCCTGCAAGCGCAACTATTTGGCGGAAGTTTTGGGAATATTGGCGGGCAACTTGCCTACAGTACACGCCAAAAACATTGGGCAATCAAACAAATTTTCTTTGCACAAACCGCCCAAAATGATTTCCCTTTTGTGAATACTGCCAAATTTGACCAACCCACCGAAAGGCAACAAAACGCTGAAACGACCTTCAAAGGCTCGCAAACGGAACTCTATTTCTTGCCTACTGCCCGAAACGAGTTTTCTCTCAAGGCTTGGATACAAGACAGGCAAGCCCAACTCTCGCCTACCATGAACGCCAACCTACAGGCACACCTCTATACGCAATCGTACCAAAACGAAAAACGTTTTTTGGCAAGTTGGAAACATTTTATCCCTGAAAATCAAAGTGAATTGGAGCTGAAAATGGGCTACATGGACGACCTATATGTGTACGACCAACGCGACAACACCCAAACGCAAACGTGGCTCGCTATGGCACAATTCAAAACAAGACTCACGCACAATTTACACCTTCGCACCCAATCTTCGCATACCTTCATTACCGCCCTAACTGACAACTTCGATGGCACAAAAAAGGAGGCGAGGCAGGAAATAGGCGCGGGTTTGCATTGGCAACCGTTTTCGAAGTTGTTGCTCGCACTGAATTTGAGGCAAATGTGGGTGCAGGCAAGGGCAGTGCCGTTTACGCCTTCGTTGGGTGCAGAATATAAAGTAGGCAAGGCTTGGCGCGTGAAGGGTTTTGTAGGCAAGACTTACCGCGTCCCCACGTTGAACGATAAGTTTTGGGCAGTGGGCGGAAATCCTTTCCTGCGTGCCGAAAATGGTTGGACTTCGGAAATGGGGCTACAGTTCGCGCCCAAATGGGAAAAATGGGAAATGCAAGCCGAAATTACGCCTTACCTGCTTTGGGTGCAGGATTGGATTCTTTGGTCGCCTTTGGGCAATGTGTGGACTCCGCAAAACCTAAGCTTTGTGCGTGCAAGAGGCATAGAACTACAAACGTCTGCCCACTTCAAACACCGCACTTGGCAGGTAAGTAAAGGACTCGCCTACGCCTACACGCAATCGCTCACAGACGGCAAACAGCTTGCCTACACGCCTTTTCATCGTGCAAGTGCTTGGCTACAGGCAAGCCACAAACAGTGGTTTGTCTATCAAAACCTATCTTTCACAAGTCTTCGCTACAACTCGCTCACGAACACAGACGCGATGCCTGCTTTCCTGCTTTGGAATGTAAGCGTAGGCAAGTCTTTTCAGGTAGGCAAGCAACGCTTCCACACCCAACTCAAAATCAACAACCTGCTCAACACCCAATACCAAAACTACGAAAACCGCGCCATGCCCCGAAGAAATTTTTTAATACATTTAACATTTAACATTTAACATTTAACATTTAACATTTAACATTTAACATTTAACATTTTTACAAAATATATTCTTTACAAATAAATTTTTAATCTTTCAACTTTCAACAATTCAACTTTCATCTTTCAACATGAAAAAAACACTCCTTACCTCCTTGTTGGTACTCTCGGCTGTAGTTTTGACACATTGCCGTACCAAAGACATTACGCCTTCGCAAAAATACACAGAGGGCGTTATCATCTTGAACGAAGGCAATTTTAGCCAAGCCAATGGCAGTGTATCCTTCTACAAATTCAACACGAAGGAAATCACGCCTGACGTAATCAAGGCAGAAAACAATGGCACAGGCATCAATGCCACCATTCAAACGAGCTTTGATGACCAAATAAACCAGAAAGTGTATTTGGTAACCACCGCCCCCGACCAACTCCTCATTTTCAATGGCAAAACCTTCAAGAGTGAAGGCGTAGTCAATACAGGTTTGGCAAACCCTTATGGTGTGGCAGTAGCAAGTGGCAAGGCATTTGTAAGCGAATGGGGCGGAAAATTTAATGCCGCTGGTAGTTATTCTTATGCCGAAGCCGCAATCCGTGTTGTGAATTTGTCAAATCGTCAGATTGAGTCCTCCATTCCTGTAGGCAAGGAAGTAAACGGTTTGCTCGAATTTAATGCTAAAATCTATGTGGCAGTAACGGGCGCAAACGAGGTTTGGGTTATCAATTCTAACAACAACCAAGTAGAAACCAAAATCCCTACTGCGAGCCGTCCCAACACTCTCGAAGTAGATGCCAACAACAAAATATGGGTACTTTGCTCAAGTGGAAATTTGGTGCGCATCAATCCCACCAACAACCAAGTAGAAGCCACTATTGCAGGTATATCGGTTTTGGGGTATAACGAAAGAATGGTAACAGATGCCTTGCGCCAAAACCTCTATTGGATAAGCGGTGTAGGAGCTTATCGCATGAGCATTACAGCCACTTCTGCCCCCGCATTGCCCCTGATAGCCAATAGCAAATTTTCGGGTATTGGTTTTGCTAGCACAAAAAATCAGTTAGTTTTGGGAGTCTTGCCTGCCACAAATCCATACTCAAGCGCAGGCGAGGTACATTTTTATGACAACACTACAGTATCGAATATTATTTCCTCGAGTGGCATAGCCCCCAACGGCTTTTTGTTTAGGTAGCAAAGTAAAAAAAAAACAACTCTATTGCCAAAACTTCGACAAGGCTTCGAGCTTTGTCGAAGTTTTTTTTCTTGCAATTTAACAAATAATACACCTCTTTTGCACTATGAACCAACGCCACCTTTTTCTTCGCCACCTTGCCCAAACAAGCCCCGCCCCTTTGATGCTTGAGATAGAGAGGGCGCAGGGCGTATATTTGTACGACACAGCAGGCAAGGCATACTTCGACCTCATTGCAGGCATAGCCGTAAGCAACGCGGGACATTGCCACCCTAAAATTGTGCAAGCCATACAACGCCAAGCAGAACGCTATATGCACACGCTTGTCTATGGCGAGTTTGTGCAAAGTCCACAAGTAGAATTAGCAACGCGCCTTGCCTCCCTCTTGCCTGCCCCTTTGCAACAAACCTACTTTGTCAATTCTGGCACAGAGGCAGTAGAAGGAGCTATGAAATTGGCAAAACGCTACACAGGGCGCACCGAAATAGTGGCGTGCTACAATGCCTATCATGGTTCTACACAAGGCGCACTTTCTATTGGTGGAGGCGAGTATTTCAAACAAGCCTATCGCCCACTTTTGCCCGATATTCGCCAAATACAGCATGGCAACATAGCAGACATAGACAAAATAACGCACAAAACGGCTTGTGTCATCATCGAGATAGTGCAAGGCGAAGCAGGAGTGCGGACAGCCTCGCCTGCCTATTGGACTCGCCTACGCGAACACTGCACGAAGGTTGGGGCATTGCTGATAGTTGATGAAATCCAAACGGGTTTTGGGCGCACAGGCAAGTTATGGGCGTTTGAGCATTATGGCATTGTGCCAGATGTGTTGCTATTGGCAAAAGGAATGGGCGGAGGAATGCCTATAGGCGCGTTTGTGAGTTCGCAAGAAATCATGCAAGTCTTTACAGAAAATCCTGTATTGGGACACATCACAACTTTTGGGGGCAATCCTGTTTGTTGTGCTTCGGCTTTGGCAAATTTGGAGATAATAGAAGGCGAAAAACTATACGCCACTGCCCACGAAAAAGCACAACTTTTCGAGCAATTATTGGTTCACCCTTTGGTGAAAGGCATACGCTATTTGGGCTTGCACATGGCTGTCGAGTTCGCCTCGCCTGAAAAAATGCGCCAAACCATTACCCACGCCCTCGACTTGGGTGTGATGACCGATTGGTTTTTGTATAATGACTACAGCCTGCGCATTGCTCCGCCTTTGATTATCACAGAGGACGAAATCCGCAAAGCGTGTGCGTTGTTGTTGGAGGCAATGGATAGGGTTGCATAACTTTTTGAAGTCTAAGAACCTGTTCAAAAATAAATTCGCTTGGTAGCCCCGTAGGGGCGACATCTTAAGATGTCACCCCTACGGGGTTCTTGTTTGTGGAACGGCTTTTCTACAAAGATATCGCCCCGCTGGGGCTAAAAATGCGTTACAAAAAATGAATAGGCTCTATTATTAAAATAGAGGCTGTACGTTGCGGATAGCCTCTTTAAATTATCATTCACAAACTATTTTGTTTCCGAAGGGTTCATGATGCGCCCTAAGAAAATGATAGCACCCATTTCGTAGTCTTTGATAAAGAAAATAAAAGGGCGGTTGGCTATAAATGTGAACTTTGCAGAAGGTTTTGCCATTGATTTTGATTCGGTTTTTCTTTCTTCCGTTACTGCGCTCGCTTCTGTGCCTTTTTCATCTATGAGCAACGTTGTTTTTTGTGTGATTTTACTTACAAATAATGGAATATTACCCACAGCGGATAAATTTGAGGTGTCAGCAAAGTTAAAAATAGCTTTCACACCCATAGCTTTCAAAATCTCATTTACCTCAAAATTTGTTTCCATTCGTATTTTGGGTATAGCTATTCTTTCAGCTTCTTTTGGCTTCATTTGGTCTATCCAAGCATCTATTTGGGAAGCAGAAAGATTTTGTTCTATGGTCGAAATATTCATTTTGGAGGTAGGCAAGATGACATACAAGCTATTTCGCGCTGTATAATTTAAGCCGAGTATTTGCAAAGTATCGTTTTCGTAATACCTAAAACGCTTATCTCTTTGATTCATAAATTGCACTTGGATAGGTTGTGCGGGTGTTATGAAAAAGGATTCTGGTTTTGTATATTCCTCTTCAAATTTATTTTCTTCTGTCCAAAAATCCTGAAAATGAATAGCATTGAACAACACCAATTTTGTTTGGTCGGGTAAGGTATTGGCTATTTGTGGAATATTGCCTTTGGTTGCCTTTTTTACCCACGCATTGAGGCTGTCAAGCGTTGCCTTGTCGTTTGGTGCGCTTGTGAAAACGTCTGTTTCGAAGTTCGTTTTGAGTGTTTGTTGGTAGGCAGTTTTGAGCTTAAAATTATCTTGGTTAGATACCCACAAGGCATTGGCTATTTGGGTTTTCTCGCCTACAATGCTTCCTTGAAAATCATAATAATCTTCAGGCAAGTTGGGCATATTCTGCACACCTAATACAGTTTCAAGTTCTTGCCTGCCTGCATTAGTTGCTCCCAAATAGAGCATACCTAACCCAATATGTAAGCTCACAGGAGAGAAAAACAAGTTTTTCCCTGCTTGGGTGTCCTTGATTTTTTGATAAAAACCAACCGCAAAATCATTGCTTTTTTGAGCTAATTTTTTAGCGTTTTCGCTTGTAGTGGCAGAAGCAAAAGCGGGTTTAAGAACTCGTTTTTCTGGCGCACTGATTGTGTCCTTTGGAGTTTCTTGGGCAGTAGAGGCAGGCTTTTCTTGGCAAGAAAACATCAAGAAGCAACACAAAGAAGTAAGGATTAGATATTTCATTTGCATAAATTATACCAAAATAAAATTTAAAATGCGCCAAAAACTTAACACGGAGATACGGAGAAGCACAAAGAAACACTAAGTTCTTTGTGTTTTTAGTATTAGTAACAATTTTCCTTTTAAAATTATAGCACACTTTTCGGAAAGTGTGCTACAAATATAGATTATTTCCCTTTGAATTGCGCTTCGCGTTTTTCCAAAAAGGCTTTCATACCTTCGTGAAAGTCGAAAGTGTTGGCAGTTTGACCGAAGTAGGTAGCCTCTTTCATGTAGCCTGCCTCGAAGGTGCTATACACTTGGTTCACAGACTTGATAACCATCGCAATAGCTACGGGACCCGAAGAAGCAATTTTTTTCAAAATCTCTCTCGATTTGCGCATCAATTCCTCTTGTGAGCTTACAAGGTGATTTATCAAACCCAAATCATACGCCTCGCGTGCTGAGAGCATATCGCCTGTCATGATAAGTTCAAGCGTTTTTGCCTTGCCTATGCTTTGTGTGAGGCGTTGCGTACCGCCAAAGCCAGGGATAGTTCCCAAACGCACTTCAGGCAAGCCAAATTTAGCGTTTTCTACCGCTACCCTCATGTGGCAGGCAAGCGCGAGTTCGCATCCACCGCCCAACGCATAGCCATTGATAGCCGCGATAACGGGCTTAGGGCAGTTTTCCACCATAGCATACACGTCTTGCCCGTTTTGCGAATAACGTTTCGCGCCCAATTCGTCTAAATGCGACAATTCTGCAATGTCCGCACCCGCTACAAATGCCTTGCTACCCTCGCCTGTGATGATAACGCTTTTGATTTCATTATCACGAATTACCTCAAACATGGCTTGGCGCAATTCTTCCATTGTTTCAGTATTTACGGCATTGTGCTTCGAGGCACGCATAATCGTAACCGTACAAATACCTTCCTCTGTCGAAAGGTTCAGATTTTTATATTTGGTTCGCTCCTTTACTAACATATTTTTTTCGGATTTTTCAATTTTAGCGCAAAGGTAACGAAAAATTTAGAAAAGCAAACGGTTGTGAAAACGTTATTATGCAAGGCAAGACACTAAAACAAAGCCCTATCTCTGTGTTAAAATTCCTCAAGGCAAGAGCAACGAACTGTCGCCATAACTCAAAAAACGATACTTATTCTCAAGTGCGGACTCATAAACTCGCCTCCAGTCCTCGCCTATAAAGGACGCGACCAACAAAATCAGCGTAGTGCTGGGCAAATGGAAATTGGTTATCAAGCCTTTGCACACGCGGAACTGATACGAAGGAAACATAAAAATCTCTGTTTCGCCCCAAATTTTATCCTTGCCTTGCCTGTCCATTTCGCCCAAAATAGCCTCCAAAGAAGCCTCCAACGTAGGAGGGGAGGCAAGCTCATAAGGCAATAATTTTTCGATATGGAAAAGCGTATCGCCTTGCAAAATTTTCGCGCCATACCAATACAGACTCTCCAAAGCCCGCATCGAGGTTGTGCCAACGGCTATAATCTTGCCTACACTTTCGCGCAAACGGAGGATATTTTGGCGCGTAAAAACCAACTGCTCGGCGTGCATCGGGTGTTCCAATACATTCTCCACTTTGATAGGCTGAAACGTCCCCGCGCTTACGTGCAAGGTTACGTATTCAGGCAAGATATTTTTTGTTTTTAGTTGTTCAAATACTTTTTCGGTAAAATGTAGCCCTGCTGTAGGCGCGGCAACTGCCCCGTTGTTTTTGGCGTAGGTAGTTTGGTAGCGCGTTTTGTCCGCTTCAGTGGCTTCGCGCTGTAGGTAAGGAGGCAAGGGCAATGTGCCTATGTGCGACAAGACCTCTGCCCACGAAAGACTGTCATTCGCCCACGAAAAGCGTACAATATTCTGTTCATAATCAGCCCATTGCGCACAGAGTTCGAGCTTGCCTGCAGGCAAGTCCAATGCCTTCACAAGCGTTTCCTCGCGTTTCCAACGTTTCTTGTTGCCTATCATACACACCCAAACACACTCGCCTGTAGTGCGCATAGACTCGGCTACTTCAGCAGGCAAGTGCGGGTGCAAGAGCAAGACCTCGATATGCGCCCCTGTAGCACGCTGAAAGTACAATCGCGCTGGCACAACCTTCGTGTCGTTCAAGACCAACAAAGAGCCTTCAGGCAAGTACGTTGCCAAATCGTAGAAATGTTGATGTTGTAGCTTGCCTGCTTGATACACCAATAATTTAGCCTTGTCGCGCTCCTCAAGCGGAAATTTGGCTATGCGGTCTTCAGGCAAGTCATAATGAAAATCAGAAAGTTCGAGCATCTTCTTCGAGAAATGTGGTGTGCAAAAATACGACAAAGCCCGCCACAAAACAAACGCAAAGAACGCCATACTTTCAAATATAGCACGTTTATTGTGCGTTATAGAGCATAAACGTATATTCTTATCGTCAGTTATGAAAAAATTACTTTGTGTGAGCCTATTGCTTGTGTGGGCAATGATAGGCTATGCACAAGAAACCAAAAGACCTGTGCGCGAACCAAGCACTACGCGCTACCTGAAAGACCTGTACCAATATGTGAAGGACAAGGCAAGGCGCAACCAATACTACATGAACGAGTTTTCGGTCAATACCCATTCTTTGGCGTGGAAGGACAACAAAGTAAAGCACAAGGCATACATTTTTTACTATAGTTTTTCGGGAGATAACAAGCCCCTTTTACGCTTGGCGGTCTTGGTGCAGAAGCAAGACAAAACCGAAACGCGCTACGAATTTATGTACGACAACGAGGGCAATGTGGCGTTTTGCTTCGAGAAACAAAATGATGATGCCTTTCCCTACCGAGAATGTCAGGTTTTTTATGAAAAAGGCTTGTGTATCAACCTTATTTTGGACAAAGAAGTGATAGACCAAAAGGCAACCGAACCCTATCAAGACAAAATAAACCACTTCAAAACCATTGGGAAAGAAGTTTATAACAAATTTTTCCAAGACCAAGACGGCATC
>RDXI01000233.1 GCA_004292795.1 Bacteroidota bacterium
CTCGACTGGGTTGATTGGTTTTTGCCGCGCCATGCATCATGGGCGAAGTGCCTATGCCTGCTTCATTCGAGAAAGCGGCTCGCCTAACGCCTATGATAATCAACGCGCCCAATGTGCCACCTTGTACGGCTTGCCCCGAAAAGGCATCTGTAAAAATAAGCACGAACATCGAAGGAATCTTGCCTGCATTTGTACCCAAAATCCAAAGAGCCATCAGCATATACACGCCCACCATCACAGGAAACAAATAACCTGCTACCTCGCCTATGCGCTTGATGCCTCCCAAAATAACCAACGCTGTCAAAACAACTAAGCCTAAGCCAATGCCTAAATTCACATACAAACCATCGCCAAAACCCATAGGCGTTATGACCAAATAGCGCAATACTTCGGTCAGTTGGTTCGCAGTGAAAAGAGGCAAGCAACCTATCAAGCCAAAAATGGCAAAAGCAACGCCCATGTACTTGCCTACCCTGCCCATACCCAACTCCATGTAATACATTGGACCGCCTTGTAAATTGCCTTCTTCATCTGGTTTGCGGTACATAATAGCCAACGAACATTCGAAAAATTTGGTAACCATACCCAACAACGCACATACCCACATCCAAAAAACTGCCCCAGGTCCGCCTGTAGCTATGGCAATCGCCACTCCGCTAATATTGCCCATTCCTACCGTAGCCGAGATAGCCCCCGCGAGGGCTTGGTAGTGTGATATTTCGCCTTTTTCGCCCTTTTGGTCGTATTTTCCTTGCATGATGCCTATGGCGTGGCGGAAGTAGGCAAGGGGCATAAAGCGCACATAGAGCGTCAAGATGAGTCCGCCACCTACCAACAAAATAGGCTCTGGATAGTTGCCCACCCAATTATTCAGGAAAGCTATTTGTTCGGCAATAGATAAAGTCATAGGTGCAAAGGTAGGCGAGAAAAAACAAGTTTTTTCGTGTAAGAATGGATTTTTTAACACAAAATTGTATTATTGCAATCAAAAAAAACTCGATATGGAAATTATACATCTTAGCGCGGAGTGCTATCCTGTTGCCAAAGTAGGCGGACTTGGGGACGTAGTGGGCGCATTGCCCAAATATCAATGCCAAGCGGGGCATTATGCCAAAGTGGTGATGCCTGCCCACAGTACCAAATTTATGTACGAAAACGATTGGCAAAACGATTATGAAAGCGACATCTACATGGGTGGCAAGCATTGGCATTATATCGTCTTGAAAGAAAAAACGCAAAAATTGGGCTTCGACCTCTATTGCATTTTGATTGATGGGCTAACGAACCGCACAAAGGTATATGACCATGACGACACAGAACGCTACCTTGCCTTCCAAATCGCGGCTCTTGACTGGATGTCGCAATGGCAACACGCGCCTGATGTATTGCATTGCCACGACCATCATACGGCACTTGTGCCTTTTATGATTCAACATTGCCGACAATTTCGCAATTTGAGTCGTGTGAAAACGGTTTTTACCATTCACAACGGGCAATATCAAGGCTGGTTTTCGTGGAACAACGTTCACAACTTGCCTGCTTTTATGGATTGGAGCGCGGGGCTGTTGGATTGGGGCGATATGATAAACCCGATGTCTTCAGCAGTGCGTTGTGCTGATGCTGTAACCACGGTAAGTTGGTCGTATATGTACGAACTGATGGAAAGTGCGGTAGGTTTGGAAAGCCTTTTCAGGCACGAAGCGCACAAGTGTTATGGCGTGCTGAATGGCATTGATACGCAAGTTTGGAATCCTGCTACAGACAAATATTTGGCGCATCATTACAGCACTGCAGACGTGGAGGCAGGCAAGGCAAAACACAAGCAAGAAGTTTGCGAAATTTTTGGCTTGAACCCCACGAACCCGCTTATTGTTTTTATTGGGCGTTTGGTAGGCGAGAAAGGCGCGGATTTGTTGCCCCATGCGATAGGGCGTGCTTTGTACGAAACACAAGGGCGCGTCAATTATTTGGTCTTAGGTTCTGGCGCGGACTCTGTAGAAAACGAACTAAGTACGCTGAAAATGTTTTCGCAAGGCGTTTACAACTGTTTTATTGGCTACAACGAAGGCTTGAGTCATAGACTATACGCGGCGGCAGATTATATTTTGATGCCAAGTCGAGTAGAACCTTGTGGCTTAAATCAAATGTATGCGTTGCGTTATGGTACTATCCCGATGGTGCGTAGTACAGGCGGTTTGAAAGATACAGTGATAGATTATGGCGATAGCGGAGGCTATGGTATTCGCTTCAATCAAGCCTCGATAGAGGATATTGTGATGTCCACGCACCGCGCCTTGAATTTGTATCACCAAGTGGATACGTTCCAAGCTATCCGCAAGCACATCATGGAGATTGACAACTCGTGGGAAAGTAGTCAAAATCGTTACATGGATATTTACAAAAGTTTGTAGTTCAACTGCTGTTTAGATATTCCATTTCTTCAAGAAATGGAATATCTATCTCACAAAGAATATGGAAAAAGCCCTACAGGAAAACGTCCTGCAATTTCTCGAACAGTGTCAAGCGTGGGAGGGAAGTATGCTCGAAGTGCAAGAAGCCATCAGCACGCGACAGGATAATTTTGACAGGCATTTTGCTACGTTTGGCTTCTCGACTTTCCTGCTTAGGCGCGTTTCGTGGCGCATCAGTGGCGGAAGGATTATCTTTGACGGAGAACGCTGTTTTTATGAAATAGGCGCGGATTTGCTCCTTGCCTACGATGTCCTTGCCTACCGCGAATTTCAGTTCCTCGAAAAATACAGCGAACAGTGCTACAGACGAAGCATTTTGAAATTTTTGTAGCACAAAAGCACGTTTTTTCAAAAAAGTTGCGAACTTTGCGCCCTAACTGTTCTTCACGCGCCGAATAATGTTATTAGACTTCGAACAACCCATTGCAGACCTTGAGAAAAGGTTGGCAGAAATGAAAAGGGATTTTGCCAACAATGGACAAGACCCCGATATACAAGAAGGCATACAACTCATAGAAAAAAGCCTTCTGAACCTCAAAAAAACAACGTATGAGAACCTAACGCGCTGGCAGAGAGTCCAACTCTCGCGCCATGCAGACCGCCCTTATACATTGGACTACATCGAGGCTATTTGTGATGATTTCATAGAACTGCATGGCGACCGCAATGTGGCTGATGACAAGGCAATGATAGGCGGTTTTGGCACTATAGGAGGCAAGTCGATGCTCATCATAGGACACCAAAAAGGACGCAACACCAAACAACGCCAACTCCGCAACTTCGGTATGGCAAACCCTGAAGGCTATCGCAAGGCTTTGCGTTTGATGAAAGTAGCCGAGAAATTCAATCGCCCTATCGTGGCTTTGATTGACACTCCAGGAGCTTTCCCGGGCATTGAGGCAGAAGAACGCGGACAAGCAGAAGCCATTGCACGCAATATTCGTGATATGTTTATGCTCAAAGTGCCTGTTGTTTGCATCATCATAGGCGAGGGCGCATCGGGTGGCGCATTGGGGATAGCCATTGGCGACCGCGTGCTGATGTTAGAAAATACGTGGTATTCGGTTATTTCGCCTGAGTCTTGCTCGTCTATTTTGTGGCGCAGTTGGGAATACAAAGAACAAGCGGCAGAAGCCCTGAAACTTACCGCCAAAGATATGCAACAAAACAATTTGATAGATGGCATTATTCCCGAACCACTTGGCGGAGCGCATACCAATCCTCACGAAACCTACGAAACTATCAAGCAAACCATACTGAATACGCTGAAAGAACTCGAAAAACTTACCCCCGAAGAACGCATATCTCAACGCATAGACAAATTTACGTCTATGGGTGTATATAACGAATAATGTAGGATTTTGTCGCTGTAAGCCCCTTTTTTGCGAAAAAGAGGGCTTTTTTTGTTAATAAGCAGGTAAGTTTTTATTGTAAAATCAATATTAGTGTGTATCTTTGTGAGTGTGTTTTGCCTCATAAAATTATGTTACTTACATTTCGCCTCTGTATTGCGTGTTGGTTGGCAAGCCTTGCCTACCTACAAGCACAAGTTATTTCTACGGATAATCTCACGCCCAAAAGCGTAGAGAACGTAGCACTTGCACGCGATAAAGAAGCACAAGGCGACAAACGACAAGCCTCTTACTACCTGAACGAAGCCGCTAACTTGGAGTGGGAACGCAAAAATTATCCCTCCGCCTTGGAACTTTATAGCAAATCGCTCAAACTCAACGAGCAAGTAGGCAATACCAATGGCGTGTATGGTATTTACAACAATCTTGGTATGATTTACCACGACATGGAAGACTATAACAAGGCGTTGGATTTTTTCTTGAAAAATTTGGTGGGTAGGCGAGCTGGAGGCGACAAGGTAAGCATCATTTCTTCGCTTATCAATATTTCGGTAGTTTTGAATAACCTAAATAGGCACAGCGAGTCTATCAAATATTTGCAAGAATCGCTCTCGATAGCCCGCGAAATGGGCGACTCCCAACAAATGCGCAGTTGCTATGGTATGCTTGCCGAAACGTATGAGAAAATGGGCGACAGCAAAAATATGTTGCATTATTTTGACCTATACCGCAGTTTTCATGAAAAAGTGCAGGGCGACCGCGAAAAAATACACAAAAGCGAAATAGAAACAGCTCGCCTACGCTCCAACAACCTCGAACTCGAAAAGCGCAACAAAGAACTTGAATTGGAAAGAAAAGAATTCGAACTCAAGAAAAAAGACGCGACCATTGTAACCCAAACCCAAAAGCATTTGCAACTGTTGCACAGCTTGGATAAAAATCAGCTTATCATTCGTTACCTTCAAAAAGACTCTATCTTGAAGGCAAAAGCTGTAGAATTACAAAACTTGCAAATCAAGGAAACACAAGAAAAACACAACGCACAACGCCAACAAAGCCGTATTATCCAAACTGCCCTGATTGTCGGGCTGTCGCTTTTGATGTTGTTGATGGGTATTTTGTTATTGCGCTATCGTGAGAAGAAAAAAACCAACAAACAACTTGCCCGACAAAAAGAGGAAATAGACCAAGAACGCCAAAAAGCTGATACGCTCCTTTACAATATCTTGCCTGGGATTTGATGAAATTTGCAAAGAATTTGGGCTTGAGAAAATCAAAACTATAGGTGATGCGTATATGTGCGCAGGCGGTATTCCACTTCCCAATGACACTAACCCCATTGATGCCGTGAAAGCGGCAATGGCAATGGTAGAGTTTATGGAAAATTGGGCAAAAATGAAAGAAATCAAAAACGAACCCGTTTGGCATTTGCGCATTGGTGTTCACACAGGTTCGGTAGTGGCGGGTGTGATTGGTTCGCACAAATTCGCGTATGATATTTGGGGAGATGCTGTAAACCTTGCAAGCCGACTCGAATCGGCAGGCGAGGCGGAACGTATCAACATTTCAGAAACCACTTACGAATACGTGAAAGACACTTTCAACTGCGTGCCACGCGGAAAGGTACACGCCAAAGGCAAGGGCGAAGTGGAAATGTATTTTGTGGAAGGCTGGAAGTAGGCATTTGATTTATCAAATGCTTTTGCTATCTTTGCACTCACATTTTTTCAATCTGATGTCTTTCCAAAAATTAGATATTTTGGCGTTTGCCGCCCACCCCGATGACGTAGAACTTAGTTGCAGTGGCACGCTTGCCTCCCATATCGCTATGGGCTACAAAGTGGGTGTGATAGATTTTACAAGAGGCGAACTCGGCACACGAGGCACACCCGAAACACGCAAAGAAGAAGCCGACAAAGCAACCGAAATCCTGAAAATCCATGTGCGCGAAAATTTAGGCTTTGCCGATGGTTTTTTCCGCAATGACCAAGAGCATCAAATCGGCGTGATAGAAGTTATCAGACGCTACCAACCTACCATAGTGCTGGCAAATGCAGTTTCTGACCGACACATCGACCATGGACGCGCCGCACAACTGACGCATGACGCTTGTTTCTTGTCTGGTTTGCGCAAAATTCATACAAAAGAACAAGATGGCTCTTTGCAAAATCCTTGGCGACCACAAGCCGTATATCATTATTTGCAAGACCGCTATTTGCACCCTGACCTTATCATGGACATCACGCCTTATTGGGACGTGAAGGTGCAGGCTATCAAAGCCTACAAAACGCAATTTTACGACCCGAACAGCGAAGAACCCGAAACGCCTATTTCGTCTTCCGATTATTTCAACTTCTTGGAGGCAAGGGCGCGTGAAATGGGGCGACTCATTGGTGTTACATTCGGAGAAGGGTTTATGAAAAATACGCCTATCGGGGCTACTAATTTAATGAAACTGCTTTAATAAGCAACTATATGCACTTATTCTGCTTACTTTGTTTGCTCTTGGCGGGTTGTGCCAATGAAGCCAAAACGCCCCAAAAAATAGCCTCGAAGCCCGATTCTATCGTGCCTAAGCCTGTAGAAAAGCCTAAGCCTATCACGAAAATGAACACCGATACAACCAAACCTTTGTTCAAAACAGTTTCACTCGCGCCCTTGAAAACAGGCATGAGCGATTGGCAGGCAAGCCTTACAGCAGGCAAGCTGAAGGTCGTTTGTTATGGCAATAGCATTACCAACGGCTTCAAAGTGGGCAGTGCAGGCAAGGTAGCCAATCCATACCCCGAAACATTGGCGAAATTGTTGCAAACGCGCTACCCGCAAGCGCAAATCATAGTCAAAAACGAAGGACACAATGGTTGGCGTGCTGACCAAGCCCTGAACGCGGTAGGCAAGTTAGTCTTGCCTGAAAAACCCGATTGGGTGGTGTTGGAGTTGGGTATCAATGATGCCTACAGCAATTTCTCGCCTGCCGTTTATGTGCAGTACATGAAGCAACTCGTGCAAACACTGAAGCAAAACAACATCAAGGTTTTGCTCCTGACTGCCACGCCCATAGCCACGAAATACCACGAAAAAGTCCTTGCCTACCACGCGCCTCTGCGGGCTTTGGCAGAAAGCGAAGGCTGTGCTTTTTTAGATTTGAGTACCTACATAGCGCAACGCGCTGAAAAAGAACAATTTACAACCGAAACGCTCTTGCCTGATGATGTGCATTTGGCAGACGACCAATATGCGTGGATTGCAGACGCGATAATGACGCTTTTGTAACGCTACTGCTTGTGCTAAACTTACCTGAAGAAGTAAAAAGTAACTTTGTGCCGTTTTCGTATGACTACCGAACAAGCCTCTCACTACCAAGATTTAGAAAAAATGCCTCTCCACGATTTATTGAGCAATATCAATCGTGAAGACCAAACTGTTCCCCTTGCCGTACACCGAAGCCTTCCACAAATAGAACAACTTGTGCAAGCTGTAGTAACGCGCATGAAGCAAGGCGGTAGGCTGTTTTATATTGGCGCAGGCACGAGTGGCAGGCTTGGGATTGTTGATGCTTCGGAATGTCCGCCTACTTTTGGCGTTCCGCATGAGCTTGTGATAGGCTTGATAGCGGGAGGCGACACTGCTATTAGGCGAGCTGTTGAGTTCGCAGAAGACAACGCAGAACAGGCTTGGCTCGACTTGCAGAAATACTTGCCTACCCCTGCCGACACGCTCATTGGCATAGCGGCATCAGGCAGAACGCCCTACGTCATTGGAGGCGTGCAAGAGGCGCGAAAAGCGGGCTTGCTCACGGGTTGTATTGTCTGCAATGAAGGCTCGGCATTAGCAAAAGCCGTTGAGTTTCCTGTAGAAGTGGTTGTAGGCGCGGAGTTTGTTACGGGTAGCACGCGCATGAAGGCAGGCACAGCGCAAAAATTAGTATTGAATATGATTTCAACGGCTACCATGATACAACTTGGGCGCGTGAAGGGCAACAAAATGGTAGATATGCAACTTTCCAACGAAAAACTTTGGCACAGAGGCGCGAAAATGCTCATGGACGAACTAAACATAGACGAAAAAACAGCCCACGCTTTGCTCAAACAATACGGCAGTGTGCGCAATGTGATAGAAAACTATAAGTTTTTGTAGGCAAGTTGCATAGCTTTAATTTGTTACAGCCTTAATTTTCCCCCAAAGTTCGTTGTCAAAACCAGAAACTGCAAAATTCGGATTTGTGGGGTCTGCCGCATCTCCCATTCGTATTACAACCATTTTTTTACTCGGTACAACATATATCCGTTGGTCGTTTGCGCCCATAGCGGCGTACATATCCGCAGGGGCATTTGGCACTAAAGAGCCTTGATATACAGTTTGCTCGCTTGGAATCATATAACTCGTCTTGCCATTCAGCCACCACAAATATCCATACGAAGGATTGATATTTTGTGAAGTGGTTGTACTCTCATTAAAAAACGCTTCGTTTATAATCTGTTCCTTGTCCCATTTGCCTTTATTCAAAGCCAACAGCCCAAACCTTGCCATACTTCTTGTAGTGCTGTGGTAAATGGTGAAAATTGTTCCAAAATTCCAAAAACCGTCCATACCTATTTTGTTCTTTAGTTTGTCATTGAAATAGGTTTCAAAGTTTTTATTGCTTGCTTGCGCAACTACATCAGTCAATTTTTGGAAAATATTGCTATAAGCCCACCTCGTACCCGCATCTGCAACGTAAGTCAAGTTTGCTTTAATCATATATTGCTTGGTATCGTCATTGCCTGCTGTCATAGAGAGCAAATTTTTTACCATAATCATATTTTCTTTAGGCAAGGGCATACTCGTCCATGACGTGCCGAGATAATCAGACACTTTATTGTTGATATTCAACAAACCTTCTTGTTGGGCTATGCCCGTTGTCGTGGCTACTAAGGTTTTGCCCGCGCTGTTCCATTCCCAAGTAGCGGTGGAATTATGCCCATTGAAATACTCTTCCATCACAATCCTTCCGTTCACAAGAACCATAAAAGATTTGGTGTTTTTTTGGATAAGAAAATCTTTCAACGGCTGAACAGCATTTTGATTCCAGCCTACACTTGAAACGGAGGCAGTTTCCCAAGTAGTGCTTGTATTAGGGGGAAAATACATGGACTCGCTTGGTGGTTCTACTTCAATAGTCTTGCTACAACTTAGCGTGGAGAGTATGAGTAAAAGCAATGGAAAAAATCTCATAAATATTCGAGTTTTAGTTTGCTTCATTAGATAGGCTATTCTCGAAAAGGTTTAAAAACGTGGTTTAGGAATTAAAATAGGTTGCATAAAAGCCCCACAGAGCGACATCAAAATAAAATGTAAGATGCACCAAAAACTCAACACGGAGGCACGGAGAGCCACAAAGAAACACGAAGTTCTTTGTGTAACTCTGTGGCTCTCCGTACCTCTGTGGTGTTTTTTTTACGCAAGTTAAGCGTTATTTTAGTATTATATTAAAAATATAGTTTTTTTGTATTATCAATATTCCAAAAAGCCCATTTTGCCCATTTGATAATCACGCATTGCTTGCATAATTTGGGTTTGGTCATTCATCACATACGAAGCATAGGCTACAATCGGCTCATTCAAGGGCGTGCCACCCAAAATAACACAATGGCTTTCGGTTTCAGCTTGCAAAACCAATGTATCATTTTCTTTGTCCATTTCGGCTATGACTTGCGCAGTAATTTCATGCTTATCAACCCCTATCTTGCCTGCAATGCCATACACGCCACAAGTGTCGCCCACCTGAACAGGCAAGCGCAAAGTAGTTTGAGCGGGCATTTTCACTTCGAAGATGTAGGCAGGCGAGAGGCTTTTTACAGGCGATTTTTGCCCCAACACTTCGCCACAAAGAACCTTGATGCTTACGCCCTCTTCTGTCGTAATGGTAGGCAAGTCTTGCGAAGGGTAAAAAAAGAAATCAGGTTTGATAAATTTGTCTTTGGCAGGCAAGGAAATCCAAAGTTGCAACCCATGCACGTTTTCGGGTTCGGTACGGTTTTCTTGCATACCTTCCGAATGAATAATGCCCTTGCCTGCCTGCATCCACGCAATATCGCCTGCCTGCACCATTTTGTCATTGCCCAAACTGTCCCTGTGCCGATTGCTTCCTTCGAAAAGGTACGTAATCGTAGCAATACCCGCGTGTGGGTGTGGCGGAATTCCTCCACTTCGGGGCTGTTTGACAGCTGAAAAATGGTCAAGAAATACAAAAGGGTCAAGATTTTCTACCGCGCTGGGTATCACTTGTTTCACATTGGGACCCATGCCTCGACTCGTAGGAGCTTTGCGAAGGGTTTTTATTTTTTTTATGGTCATATCTCAAAAATATAAAGCCTACAAATAATACATATTTGCAGGCTAAAAAATTCTTTAACCCATTTTAAAACTCGAATCCATTGCTTGTTTGTGGTGTACCAACTTTCGTTTGCACTTTTTATTTTTACCCACTTTTTCTGATTATTTTTGCAGGCAAGTATAGGCAAGGTATTGATAAACAACATGGATTACTCATTCGAAAACGAACAGCAGGTAGCTTTCCTACGCCTACAGCGCGAAGGCAAGTCTATTTTTCTAACAGGCAAGGCAGGCACAGGCAAGACTACTTTGTTGAAACATTTGATAACTACCCTGCGCACACAAGGCAAAAAGGTTGTCATTGTCGCGCCTACGGGCATCGCGGCACTGCAAGC
>RDXI01000234.1 GCA_004292795.1 Bacteroidota bacterium
GTTGTTATAATTCAAGTTTTACGCCCTACACCCTAAGGGTTAAACGCTTCGTAAAAGGCTGTTGCTATATAAAAATTTTGTATCAAAAAAAAAGATTACCTTTTTTGAATAGTTTATTTTTTGTAGTGATATGTGTGTTATAAACAAAAATGTGTGTATGCGATAAGGGCAACCACAAGGGTTGCCCCTACATAAAGATAAAAAGAAAAATGTATTATATTTTATTTGCAAATTTGTAGGAAAGGTGCTAATTTAGTGCCTTTCTTTTGTTTCACTCTAAAACTTGTGTATTGTTATGGCTTACAATGAGTCAGGTCACGCCAAGAACGTGGCAAATTTTGATGAACTAATGGTAGTATTGGGTACGTTGGGCGGGGAATATAATCCTGCCTCGCCTGCTATTCAGCTTGACGTGCTAACAGATTTGCAAAAAGGGTTGCAAATCGCCTTACAAAAGGTAAATGATGCAAATGGGGTGTATCGTGATAAGATATATGCCCGCCAAAATGCGTACAATCAGATGAGCGCGTTAGCTATGCGGATTGTGAATACTATGGTGGGGCTTGGCTTGGAGGCTAAGTTGCTGACACAAGCAAAGGGCGTGTTGTCTAAAATACGTGGCGGGAGTTCTAAAAAGAAGAAAGAGGAAGGCGAGGAGGGTACTGAGCCTGTTAAGTCTGTTTCTGTGTCGCAAATGAGCTTCGACCAGCGCAAAAATAACTTTAGTATGTTGGTGGGTTTGGTAAATGCACAACCTACTTACAAACCTAATGAGGCAGAAATGCAAATAACGTTTCTGAAAAAGTATGTGGAGGGGCTACAAGACTTCAATCAGGAAGCTACTGTGGCAGAACAGGGGCTTATTATGGCTCGCCAAGAACGTGATGCGTTGTTGTACGCAGAAGGTACGGGTGTTTACGCGCTTGTGCAACAAATCAAGGCTTACGCTAAAGGGGCTTTTGGTACTAAACACGCAAGTTATGAGCGTATTAAGGGGATTAAGTTTACGAGTATTAAGAGTGGAAGGTAAAAGATAAGAGATAAAAGATAAGAAATAAGAGATAAGCGGTGCATTATAAGTCTGTAGCGGTAAGAAGTAAAGTTGTAGCGGTGCATTATAAGTCTGTAGCGGTAATAAGTAAAGTTGTAGCGGTGCATTATAAGTCTGTAGCGGTAAGAAGTAAAGTTGTAGCGGTGCATTATAAGTCTGTAGCGGTAAATGTATAACTTAATTGTGTGTGTATATAAAAGAATGAGGCTATCTTTTTGGGTCATCCTCATTTTTTTTAATTGCGTATTATTTTTTTGGTAATGCTTCCTTTGCCAACGTCTATGCGCAATAGGTATAAACCTTTGGGCAGGGTAGGCAAGTCTATCAGGGTTTCGTTTTGGTGTGTTGCCTCTGTTTGGTATATGGTTTTGCCTTGTTGATTGATAACTGTTATTTGTAGTTTATCGCTCTCCATCTCGCCTACTTTTACATAAAACTTGCCTGTGTTGCTGGGGTTCGGATATACAGCAACTTCTGTTTTCAGGGTAGGCAAGACTGCAGTAGGTTCTATTACTTCGCCTCGCAAAGCTATAAATTGGCTCTCAATATCAGGCGAGCTAATGGTAAGTATGGCGGTTTTAGTGCCTTTTGCCAAGCCTTTTTTCAAACGTACATAGACTTTTTGGTAATCCACTTTTCCGTTGGTAGGCAAGATTTGGAGCGTGTTTGCCCAAGTGTTGTTGTCTGTAGAAAGTTCCCAATCTGTAGTAGATACACTTGCCTGCAAATTTGCCGTAAAGCCTGTTCCGTAAATGGTAAAGGTTTGGTTAGTAGAGTTTGCTGATGGATTTGCTTGAAAACTTTGCAACATATCCGTAGATAAAGAGGCAACGGGTCCGTTTATTACTTTGCCAGTCAAAGCGATATTATGAGGATATACGCCTAAAGTGGTAATGGTTAAAGTGCCTGCCTTATTGCCTATGGTCAGACCTGCCTTGAGGCGTACATATATCGTCTTAGTGTTGGTTGTCCACGAAGCAGGTGTAAAAACAAGTTCATCACTCCAATTTGTGCCATTGATAGACGTTTCCCAATCATCAGATACTACCTCGATAGTAACATCATAGACAAGATTTGAATTGCTTATTACGACTGTTTTGGAAGATGAGGGTTGGGTAGTATTGGTAATAAAATCCTTCAAATTGGCTGTAGAAGGTATGAATGAACCATTCACAGCACCGCTCAAGGCTACAGTTTTCGTAGGCACACCTGTCGAAACAAAAGTAAGATTAGCACTTTTGTTGCCTGTAGGTAGTCCCGCCTTCAAACGTACATATAGCTGGTAATTTTCTATGAGGTTGTTACTATTAGGTTGAATAGAAATTGATGAAACCCAGCCATTAGCACCAAGAATTTCCCAATCGTTGTTGGATAGACTAACTACTACATTATTGGTAAGTGCCACTGCATTTACCACTACCGTTTTTCCGTCAGAAGGGGCAACCGTGGTGGTATTAAAATCTGTAAGCACATAAGCAGACAAGGTGATACCTCCTATATTAGTAACTTCGCCACTCAAATTTACAACGTTGCTTGTTGTGCCTGTACTGCTTATGGTCATTTGTGCCGTTTTTGTGCCTGCTGTAAGTCCTGCTTTCAGGCGCACATACACGAGTTTGCTCTCTGTATAATACACTGACACTGTTGGTACATAAGCTAAACTCGTAGCCCAATTTTGATTATCAAAAGACATTTCCCAATCGGTGGTAGAAAAAGCCAAATTGATTTGATTATTGACAGCAATACTCCCTATATTGAGCATTTGGGCAAAAGAAGGTGCTACATTAGTAGCTTGGAAGTTAGTTAAATGAAAGGTATAAACATTGAAGTATGGTAAAAGAACCTCGCCTTGTAGCGTTATACTTTTGTTGGTAAATCCTGCTGAAGAAGCGGTCAAGACAGTTGTTTTGATACCTGCAACACTATTTTGTTTTAATCTTATTCGAAAAGTTATGCTGTTGGTTGCACCACTCGCAGTAGGCAAGGACAAAGAAGCACTCCACACTGGAGCGACATTAGGCACTATTTGAGCTACTTCCCAATCCGCATTAGACAATGAAATATTGATATTATCACTAAAGCCCAACCCTGTAATGGTAACATACCCGCTTTCAGAAGGAACGGTAGTATAGGCTCTGAAATATCCAGTAGCACTAATCTCCCAAGTAGGCTCTTTGACTTGCCCTTGCAAGGTTACTGTAGCACTCATGCCTGTAGTTGTTATGGAGATTTGCGCAGTTTTGTTGCCCAATGTCAGCCCTGCCTTCAAACGTACATACACTGTTTGCGAAACTGCTCCCGCATTGGGTATTAGTGATAGCGTAGTATTCCAAGTAGCATTATCAGTAGAGAGTTCCCAATCGCTTTGGTTTACGCTTAGGGCTATATTGGAGGTAAAACCTATGCCGCTTATCTGAAAATTTTTAGAAGCAGAGGCTTGTGTGGTAATGGTTTCGAATCCTGCAAGGTTGCTTGTAGAGGTTATGGTAGGCAAGCTTGCCTGCCCTGAGAGTTTCGCCAAGCCTGCCCTTGTTTCGCTATTGATTTTGCTAAAAGCCCCGTAAATGTATAGGTCATTTCCTATTACCTTGCCTGTTGTATTGCTATTTATGTAAGCAACATATGCATGGCTTCCTGAGTTTTCTATAAGTTCCCAACTTGTTACAAAACCCGTATTGAGGTCTGCCTTGCCTACTTTACTTTGATAAAATAAAAACAAATTATTTCCATGTGGTAACAGATAATAGGGCGTGATTTGTTGGCTTGTCAATGCCCAACTCGCATCAGCCTCTCCTGCTCCGTCAATGCTAAGTTTGGCTACCCCATTTTTATATTGTCCCCCTATATTTTGCTGATTCCAATTATATAACCCCACGTATAAATAATCGCCACTCAATGCCGTACTTGTAATGAACAAATTGTTGTTGTTGGGATTCCATGAGGCATCAACTATGCCTTGTCCTGTAGTAGAAATTTTAGCTAAAGAGTTTCTCGCCTGCCCTCCAACAGTAGAGAATATACCGTGCAAGAATAATTTTTCATTGTTGATAATCAATCCTCGTACACTATCATTAGGATTAGGAGTCCACACATTATCTGGTGTACCTGTACCAGTAAGGCTAATTTTAGCAAGATTTTTTAGTGAAGTTGTGCCTACTTTGTCAAAGTAGCCACCTGCGTATAAATAATTCCCATCTGACACGATAGAAGCTATGTATCCGTTTGTGGTTGTAGTTGGATTGGGGAAAGTTACGGTAATATTAGGATTCCATTGTGTATCCAATGCGCCAGTGCCTGTAGTGCTTACTTTAGCAAGGCTGTTTCGTATAGCCCCGCCTACTTGTGTGAAATATCCCCCTACATAAAGGCTACCCGCCTCTATGTGTAGCGTTTGCACCTTGCCTACTACGTTTGGATTCCAAGTCATATCAAGCGTGTTATTGTTTTTGTTGAAACGCACAAGGCTACTACACTTATGACCGCCTACAGAGGCAAATGTTCCCCCAACGTATAAGCTATTATTTTGCAAAAACATAGTAGTAATACTACTTGCAGAATTATATACTCCAACATTGCCAATACCAATATCCCAATTATTGTCCACTATTCCTGTGGTGGCATTGACTTTCAAGACGATAGCACCATTATTCCAACCAATTTTTGTCGTGATGTATAAATCATTATTGGATAACATAAAACTATATATTTCACTGCTTACAAATGATGTACTCCAAGAGCTATTGAGCGTGCCTGTGCCATCAAGACTAATTTTAGCTATATTTTTTGTATCAACAGTTCCTACTTTAGAAAAAATGCCACACACATACAAATCATTGCCCAATACTTGTATTTTATTGACTTGGGTGTACGCCCCATAAATGGGATCTACATTGGTAACAGTAGGATTCCATTGGCTATCTACAGTACCATCAGCCTTTATTTTGGCTAATTTGTTGCGTGTGAAGCCTCCTATCATGTTAAAATCTCCACTCACAACTAAGTCTGTTCCTACCAATTCCATTTGAGTTATTTGGCTATTAGGCGTAGGATTCCAAGTAGTGTCTATGATGCCAACATTATTTACTTTGAGCAGGTATTTAGTGGATTGCCCCAAACCGTAGAAATATCCCGCTATATACAAGTTGTTGCCTGATAGAAGCATATTATATACTTGAGAGCCTTGTCCAAGTCCTACATTCCAATTAATGTCTGCTTGTCCTGTAGTAGTGTTTATTTTGGCAATGCCATTTCTTGCAAAACCGCCAATTTCATTGAAATTCCCACACACCAAAATATGCGTGTCTGCAAATAAAATCTTTGAAACACCATTATTAGGATTAGGATTCCAGCCCGCATCTATTTGTCCTGTGGTTGTGCTTACTCTTACAAGCCTTCTTGTTTGTCCCGCAAGTGCATCTTGGAAATTGCCTGTCAAATACAAGTTTGTGCCTGATAGCACAAGGTTATACACGCCTGCCCCATATCCCAAAGCAGAATTTACAACATCAATATTCGCGTTCCAATTTTGGTTCAATGTCTTGTCGGGCAGTATGTGGGCTACACCTTG
>RDXI01000022.1 GCA_004292795.1 Bacteroidota bacterium
TTCGCCATTGCCTGCTTGAAGGGTTACGAGTTGTTTTTTCAAGCGATTACCCATCACATCTGTTATCACGATGCTTGCCTGCCCTGCCTGCAAAGCGTGGTAGCCTAAGCTAAACTCGCCTCCACGACTCACGGGATTTGGCTTCAACTTCAAATCAAAGTTCTCGATAGATGGTATTTCTACAGACACAACCGATGTGTTCTTTTCTAAACCTGTCTTGCTTACCATGATGAGGCGATAAAAAATTTGTTTTACACCTACAGGCAAGTTCGTATCGATAAACTCATAGTTGTTATAACCACCTTGTGCCATCACTTTTGCGTCCTTAGTACCCACAGATGTAAAGTTTACACCATCAATACTGCGTTGTATCAAATAATGACTCATATCTGCCTCGTTCATAGTCGTCCAAAGCACGCCTACTTTATCACCCATCAACGTTGCGGAAAACTCTAACAAGGTTGCCATCAATGGAATACCTGTCAAAACGCCATCAGTAGAAAGTGCGCAAGGATCGCCTTTGAGCAAGCGGTCAAATGTTTCAGTATCTGCATTTTCGCACTTGCGGAAGCTAATTCTATCCAACCCAAAGTTATTGCCTACTTTGCTAAACGAAGTATTTTCTATACACAGGTTCATCTCCTTTACGGTGCGGGGAGCGCGGTAAATACAACGTATCAATACCCAATTATCAGGGTTTTCAGGTACAAGGAAGGTAGAACCCAATATTTTCAAACGAGCATTTTGGCTTTCGTTGATATTATTCGCACCTGTCCAGCCATTGTTTTGGCTTAAATTGCAAGGCATATTTGCACCATAAGAGGGCGGTCTTGTTCCACCAGAAACAAGCGCAAACATACGATTGTTACCAGGTCGAGGCAAATGACGCACACGCTGTGCTAAACTTTCTTCTGGAAAACGACCTACGCCTGATGCACTATTAGCATTGGTAAAATTACCATCTGTTACAGAAGCAGTATTATCAATAAGCGTAGCATCTGTAATACCGGGTAGGCGAGTCATGCGTTGGTTATCAGCACCCGTATCGCCATTGGCTGTCGTGTATAAGTCTCTTTCAGGCGGAAAACTTCCTGCACTGTTAGGGTCTTCCATATCACAAACTGTCATACGCATTTGAGGCACATCAAGGTTACGTCCACCGCTAACCAAGTTTTGCACCCAGATAGAGAACATATAATAGCTAATATCATTCACATCTGCATCTGCACGTCGCACAGTTTGACACCATACTTTGCCAGGTGAAAGTGCAATATCAGCATTGTATGAACCATTTACCACCAAAAAATTAGCATCAGCAGTTTCGGGTATAGCGGCTGGTAAACCATTTGTGTTAAAAGCGGTTGCTGGACCACCTGACACGACTCTATCATTGGTGGTGTTGTAAGCACCCACTGTGGGTATAGAACCACCCAAAGTTATTGTTTGACAAGGTTCATTACCAGTTCCAACCCCTGTAAGACAATAGCTTGATTCAGGACTACCATGTCTTGAAACTGGCTGTACACGTCCTCCATAACCTGAGTATCCTACACCAAAACTAAACCATTCAGCATATAATGTCCAAGGACTTTGACGCACTGTGTATTGACCTTCAGGCAGCAATTCTTGATAATCAATAACAGCATTTCCATAAGTAATACGCTGATTACCAGTCATATAAGTACCTGACTCGCGTGCATATCCATAGTCCGTTGCAAAACGTGCCGCCCCTGTATTAACCGCCGCGCCTGAACTTGCTCCGAATACACCATCTATATCATTGGGATATGCGTCATTTGTTGTAATATTGGGGACTCTCATAATAGCACCATTACGAGCTGTAATGAAGGCATTTGTTGCCGCATTAGTGTTGGCAACAGTCATGTTGTTAGGTCTGCCTCCAGCCACACTTGAATAATCTACAGAAGGCCACATATTAAAATCACCATCAACAACCAAGTCAGTTGTACTCAAATTACAAGTAGCGGCAGGAAATACCCTAATTCTTCCTGTAAAGGCAGTAGGAGGATTTTCATTGTGTACGTTCATCACGCGCACATAATAAGTACGGGCTGTGGTAATGGGTACGCTACTAGGTTGCGCGCCATTGTTGTACGTGGTGTTAATCGTCATGGTTTCTACTCCGTTATACACCGCATCTTGGCAATCCAGTAAAAACAAGCCACCTCTGTTCGGATTAGCTGTAGCTAAAGGATTTCCTGCACCATAAGGAAGGCAATTAAGCGATAAATTGGTAGTACCATTGTCGCGTACTGAGGTTGTGCCTGTAGGTATTTCAGGCGAGGTATAAACGGCGATGGCTACGTTACGCAATGAGGCGGCATTGGTATTGTCAAACTGTATTGAAACGCCTGTGTAGTTTGCTCCTACAGGCACATCAAACTGCATCCAAGAGTCTGCTCGAATGGGATTCGGACTTGCTGAAACGGGTGTGCTACCTCCTGCCAAAACGCAGTTGGGTATTGTAGTAGAAGGGAGGTTTCGGTTTGCGTCCAATGTTTCGCTTGCTACTGTAAAGTTTTTAAACTCGCCTTCCAATTCCCCATAAGAGCTGAGAGGGAATGACAAACAGCTTGTATTGGCTACATCTGTGCCATAATACACACACATATTGCCTAAAAGTGTCTTGCCTACTGTCTTGTTCAAAATACGTACATAGTAGGTTTCGCCACCCGCTCCATGTGCTACAGACAAGCCTGTAATGGTATGCGATTCTATGCGTTCTATGGTTGCCTCTGTGGTAGGTGCTGAAGCGGGGTATTTACAAGCTAACCTTGTGAAATTGTTTTCGTTATCGCAGTTGGTTGTTTGATATACCAACATGGAGTAATCGGCAGCAACTTCTGAAACGCCATTGCGGTTGTCGTATTCTATGGTAAAGCTGGTAGGGTGTGTGGTGCGGATTGTTTGTTGCGTACACACACAATAGTCATCACCTGTACCTAATGTGTTATCAGTACCTGGGTGTGTAGAATAAGGCGATGGACAAACTCCGTTGGTGGCTACAGGTGTAAAATAATCATCATATCCATTCACATCAAATACACCATTTTTTCCAAAATTCTGCACATACCCAAGCGGAATACATCTGCGGTCATTGTCTGTAATCATACTTCCATCATTGTCATAACAAGTATAACCTGTAGGACAGTTACAAGTGCCGCCTGTGCTGGGTGTACCTGCATTGATTGTTGGAGGCTCACAAGTATTGGTTGCTTCGTTGCCACATTCGCATTTATCAAGGGCTGTGCCTGAGCCACCTATAGCACCATCAGTACCCAAATTTACTCTGAAAGGTCTGGGGCAAGAAATGATTTGCGTTCCATCTCCAAAAGTATGAACGGTTGGCACGGTTGCCCCTACAGCCGTAGGATCGCATACGAAAGGACGAGTAATTACCGCCCATGCATCACGGTTTACACAATTATCGCAAAGTGTGCCTGCATTGTCATCATCATAAGCTCCTCCTACAATAGAAGTGGCAGGCGAGGAACAAGTTGTAGTTCCTGTATTCAATACATTGAGCGGAACAGTGCAACTACCTATAGCTACTTCGCGTGGTCCTGTAAGGCTTGAGGTGCAAGACTCGTTGTAGTCGGTGCGTCCATCAGATATACAAAGCGTACCGCTCATGTCCTTGCCTACTGCCGCGTTGAGGTCTAATATCCTGATGAGGTATTGTTGCCCTCCATTGGTACGGAACGTTACGGTTTCTGTTTGTGTGCCGTTGGCTGTTACATTATTGCCACAAGCATACTGGTTTTCGGGATTGTTTGCACCGTTCAAACCTGTACCGCAGTTCACGGGTCCAACGCTGTTCAAAGCAGTGTAAACCACAATAGAAGGATTCGATTGTGTATTTGTGCCACTTTCCGTATAGCCAAATGTGATAGTAACCTCATTGCCATTGCCCAACAAACGGAACCAGCCATCACGCGAACTAATCAAGCCAGGATTATTGTTTGCTCCTGTATTGAAAGGATTTTCGCAAGACGTTTCAGTGTATTGCACAAGCGAGCCACCTATTTCTGTTATAGGAAGGTTAGTAGAGAAATCTCTGTAATTTGGAGGCGTGTTTGTAATCAAGAATACGTCAGTATCAAAAGAACGTGGAACATCTATAGTATAGTTGCAAGCCCCTACGCCCAACGTAATTAAATCATTGTCAATACAAGCATCACGCGCTACTGTTTTGTAAACACAAAGCTTGCCTACCATATTCGATGAGGCTCCTTTTTTGATGATACGAGCATAATATACCACACCCGGCACTGATTCGAAGACAAACTTTTCAACGCCTGTCGCGCCCAATGCTATATCATCTGCATATCTTACTACAGGGCTTGTGTTAAGATTGTTTAAACGCTGGAGTGCGGCACAAGTACCACGGTATATTTCTATCGCCGCGTCTTGTGTGGTATTGTTTTGGGTATATTCTACTGTGGTTCTGCTTGCTGTGGCTGTAAAGGTAATCCAACCATCGCGTCCAACAGTAGGAAAGTTAGAACCCGTAGGAACAGTTTGATTATTCACAAATTTGTCCTCGCCTAAAGCATCGCCTGTAAGGTCGAGATTTATATCACAATCACCCACCAACAAACTGATTGCATTGCTACACAAGTCGCCTTGAGGCACAGAGTTGTCGCGTAGGCAAGCTCGCCCTGTTACGGTTTTCAAACCTGTCAAGGGGTCTTCTATGCGTACTATGCGGAGATAATATTGTGTATTGTCTGTAAAGCTTGCACCTGACAAAAGCACACTTTCATTGCCTTCATTAATTGTATTCGAGCAACCCATCAAAGTCAAAGCACTTGCAACGCTCACGCTCAAATCGCCTGTGATATTGGTAGCCCCTACGCTGGCTACTCGTATGAAGTATTCTGTGCCTGCCGTTGCCGCAAAAGTAGCTGTAGCAAGGTCAGAAAAGCCTGAAGTATGGTCAATAGATGTACCCTTTCCTCCACAACCCAATTCCGCGCCTCCACAACTGCTGTAAATAGCTACAGCGAAATTTGGTGTCGCACTGCTTTTGAAAGAAACGCGCACTGTAGTTGCACCTAAGCTTACAGGGTGAACATAGCGCACCCATTTTTCCTTGTCTGTGGTAAGCGTACAAACGGTTTGCCCCACATTATCTTGGTTTACAGCCAAGTTTTTCACAAAAGTATTTACATTGATGGTAGTCGTTGCGGCATCTGCCAAAGCACAAGTATTGTCATCTACATTGCTAGCTGTTTGGATAGTCCCACCTTTGAATACTTGCAAGGCAACATCTACAGCCGTTGTACTACTTCGGCTGTCATTGTTATCAAACTCTACCAACATACCCGCCGTAGGCAAGGCTCCCGTGGCTATCTGAAAAGTTCCCCAAGCGTCTGAATATGAAGTCAATCCACCACTACAGCCACCCAAAGGATTCGCCAAGCCCAAAGCAGAGGGAAAAGGCGTTTGCCCATCTCCCGTTGCCTCAAAGGTAGAAGGAATATTAAAAATTACACCACAATCTTGTCCTGTAGCGTCCAAGCTATTCGCGGCATAAAAAACATCTTCAGATTTTTTAGCATCTTCGTACAAACACAAATAGCCTGTAACGGTTTGTATATGTAGCGAGTCAAGCGGATTTGTGGGTGTACTACTACCCAATTCTACATAATAGGTTGTGCCACTTGTAACATTAAAAGAGATGGCTTGCGAATCGCTCCCTGTAGCTTCCAAACACTCGCTTGTACTAATAGGACTCATTCCCCCGCAAGTAGTACCCGATGATACTGCTAACCCTATCAATTTACCATCTTCAGATGAAAATTCTAAACGTACTCGAGTAGTAGCGGTAGCTGTATATTTTACCCAAACATTCGGGTTGCCTGATAGACTTACCACATCACACGCAGGCGAGCCACTCGACATATCATTGTCTGATAAAAAAATAGGGGTGGGGAAAATCGTTACACGCACCCCACAATCTCCCAATTCCAAAGAAGCCGCATGATTATTTCCGCCATTGACTGCGAGTGTCAAATCATTGCAATTATCGCGTGCTATCACTTCCTCAATACAAATATCCCCCCCCATAGCTTCATCATCAGCTATGTTGCATATTCGGATAAAATACGTATTCGTACCCGCTAAGGTAGCATCAAATTCCAAACTTTCAGGTCTGCTACTATTTGCAAATTCATTCGTTTCTGTTACTAAAGTCAATGCACCACAACTATTGGTAGTCGACCTGTATATTTGTATCGCGGCATCTTTGTTTCCATTGGCATACTCCACACGCACTCGCTTATTTTGAGCCAAGTCAATTTTGAGCCAACCATCAGCAAAAATGGTTTTTGTGCCTGCCGATGTAGTCATAGACGTTCTGTTACTCTCATTATGAATAAAACCATCTTCTACCTCAAAAGCATAGCCACAAGTTCCTATTGCCACACTATTAGCATTCAAGCACAAATCTTGTTGAGAAATAGGTCCTGAATATATAGATAAATTGGCGGTGTAGGCAGTATTGGCGGGTGTAGTGAGGTTCATGAGGCGCACTGTATAAGTGTTGCCCGAAACCGCACTGATAAGCACCGTTTCTGTAGAAAGGTTCGCACCTGCATACTTATTAGCACAGTTCAGCATATTCGTACTTGTCGAACCATCATAGATAGCAATGGCTAAATCTGCATTAGCGGTAGGTGTAATGCTAAATGCTAAGATGCCTGTAGTATTTGACACAACACTAAACCAGCTATCTTGTGTGATAGCTCCTATAGTGGAATTGCAAGTAGGGATAGCATCAGCAGATACTGTTTGGGTGGCAGGAACGCCCAGCATTACGTTTTCGCAAATTCCCAAACTCAAGTTATGGAATGTACCCACGATAGGCAAGTCATTAGAAACAGTAGGATACATGGACAACTTGCCTACATACGCCCCACTCGCGCCTATGTTGAATATACGAACAGTGTAAGTATTACCACTCGTTGTTGGTACGCTTATCACCTCTGTCGAGAGGTCTGTTGCCGCAAAATTATTGGCACAGCCCAGCAATACTGCACTGCTATTCGCTCCATTGTAAACAGCTATAGCCACATTCGCATCTGCTTGGGGAGTAAAAGCAAAAGTCAAGTTGCCTGTAGTATTCGACACCACATTGAACCAACTATCTTGCGCCGCTCCTCCTACACAGCCAGGCAAGCCATCTGCCGATAAGGATTGCCCCGCAGGTATGTTTACACCTGCATTTTTGCAGATGCCCACCGCAGTCAAGTCGTGGAATGTTCCACCACCAGCTACTTCATTTGCTATTTGCGCTTGGGAAAGTTGCGGAAAAGACAGCCCAAACACAATAATTAGCCAGATAAATATTTTTATACGCATAACAAAAATGATTTATGAACTTTTTTATGTAACAAAGAATTGTTATTGATTGAAGTTTTCTTATTAAGAGAGGTAGAAGCCACGATTATAAAATCGTGTGTTGGGCAAACCAAATGATTCGCAATCGCATTAAAATATCAGGAATATAGTAGTGAAACACTACTTTTATGGTTTTGAAGCATTAAAAAACTATAAAACAGACTTCATAGTTTATCTCCTTGTGTATAAGCCCAACACAATACAATCGTATGAAATGTGTTAAAAAATTTGAAGAAGATTTTTTAAGATACTTACCCTCATGTACGCATTTTGCTTGGAAATGTTTTGCAAACGTTGGCAATAAAAATGTTAAAAATGAGCCTTTTAGCACATATTTGGCTATACAGTGGCTTCTTCTACCTCCAAAACCTCTTTCAAATCGCTCAAATCTATTTGTTCCAAGATGGCATCTTCCATCTCTTTCGTAACAGGAATAGCGAAACGGTCAAGGCGAAAAAATTGGTAAGGCGCGAGGTCGTCATTGTTGATTTCTGCCAATTTACAGCCATAAATCCCTCCTTGAGCGTTGAGCTTGGCTACTTCGATGATGTGGTACTGATTGCCCTTTTTTATCCAACGCGAGATAGGCACTTCGTTAGGGCGTTGTTGGTCGTTGATGCAAATAACAGGAATATTCATACTTTGTAATATATTTCATAATATTTGGGCAAAATTATTGTTTTTTTTGGGTTTTGGAGCTACTTTTGTAATGTTTATTACTAAAGATTTGTTAAATATGCTACAATACTCGCTCCTCTTGCTCCTAACTGCCCATTTTCTTTGCCTTAGTTGTACTTCCGAATTAGAAAAAAAATCGGAAAACAACGAAGCTCGCCCCGAAAAGGAGTCTGTAGGCAAGCCTTCCACAAAGCGCGATACATTGGCATCTGTTACTGATACTACAAACCAAGAAATCCTCATTGAGAAAAATTTTGGGGCGCAAGAAAGCGACCTCAAAAAGCCTCACCTACACGAAGAAGTACCCGAAAAACAACCCAATAAAGAACCTGACAAGAAAATTGTAGAAGTACCCATAAAGCCCACTAAGCAAATGGAGGAAGTCATCAAGGAGGCGAGGGCTAAGTATGCTATGGTAGGAAATTATCATCATGGATTGGCAGTAGTGAAATCACAAGAAGGAAAATATGGCTACATAGACACGGGAGGCAAGGAAATAGGCGCATTGATGTATGATTTTGCAGAAGATTTAGCAGGCGAGCCAGCCTTAGCACGCATACGCATCAAAGACAAAGTAGGTTGTATTGACAAAACAGGAAGCGTTGTAATTCCTTTGAAATATCGCTACATAGACAAGTTCTTCAAGGGTATTGCCCAAGTGCGCCTCATAGATGGCGAGTCTTACTACATAGACAAACAAGGAAACTACCTATGCGAAATAGTAAGTGATTACCACGAAGGCATTGCTAAAATCAAAAAAGGCAACAAAATAGGTTATATTGATAGTTATGGGAAAGTTATCATCACGCCCCAATATAGCTACGGCACGCACTTTGCCAACGGACACGCTGAAGTGAAAGTAGGCGAGAAATACAACGTTATCAACGTCAAAGGCGAGTGTGTGAAAGATTGCGATTAAAATGAGTGAATGGGTGAATGAGTGAATGAGTGAATGGGTGAATGGGTGATTTTACAAAATATCTTTTTTATCTTTTAATTGATATTTAATTAGTTACAAACAAAAAATAACGCACTCATTCACTCATTCACTACCTCACTCACTCACTCATTCACTTACCTATATAACACTGCTTTCGCGGCTTCCATAGTACGCTTCACGTTAGGCAAGATTGCCTCGATGAGTGTAGGCGCGTAGGGAAGCGGAAGGTCTTTGCTGTTTACGCGGTGAATGGGCGCGTCCAAATAATCAAACGCATATTTTTGTACATGGTAGGTTATTTCAGAAGAAATAGCCGCGAGAGGCCACGCTTCTTCTACTACTATGAGGCGGTTCGTTTTCTTTACTGACTCGACTACTGTAGCATAATCAATAGGGCGCACAGTGCGTAAATCAATCACTTCAGCCGAAAATCCTTCTTTCGCCAACTCATCAGCCGCCGCTAAAGCAACTTTCATCATTTTGCCGAATGAAACAATCGTAATGTCCTTGCCTACACGCTTCACGTCTGCCACGCCAATAGGAATAATGTATTCCTCTTCGGGTACTTCGCCTTTGTCGCCATACATCAATTCAGACTCCATGAATATCACAGGGTCGTCATCACGTATAGAGGCTTTGAGCAAACCTTTGGCATCATAAGGGTTCGAAGGCACAACTACTTTCAAGCCAGAAGTATTGGCATACCAACTTTCAAAGTTTTGAGAGTGTTGCGAACTTAGCATACCCGCATTGCCTGTAGGACCGCGAAAAACAATCGGCACAGTGTATTGTCCGCCTGACATAGACATCATTTTCGCCGCGCTATTGATAACAGGGTCAATAGCCACCAACGAAAAGTTGAAGGTCATAAACTCTATGATAGGGCGCAAACCATTCATAGCCGCGCCTACGCCTATTCCTGCAAAGCCCAACTCGGCAATGGGCGTATCAATCACACGCTTTTCGCCAAATTCAGCCAATAAACCCTTGCTTACTTTGTACGCGCCATCATATTGCGCCACTTCTTCGCCCATCAGGAACACACGCGAGTCGCGGTGCATCTCCTCGCGCAAGGCTTCACGCAAGGCTTCACGAAATTCTATTTCTCTTGCCATACAGACAGTTTTTTGCGTTAAAATTAAAGCAGAATACTGTAATTCACAAAAAAAAAAATAAAAAGTGCTTAAACTATCTCAAAACAAGGCAAAAATACAACGTGCCTTGCCTACAATATCCCCAAACAATGTTTTTTGCATGGATATTTTTGTATCTTTGCATACTGCTTAGTCTGTAAAATAGCCACGCTTTTTATAAAGGTCTTGCCATGAAGACAGGTTTTGAAGGGCTTTGTGCAAACCTGCGGGGTGTTCGCGTTGTAGGTCTTCCAAAGAGCGAAAAGCTACACGATTGATAATTTGTTGGTCGGCAGGGAGTTCGGGGTCTGTGCCTTTGAGGGGCGTTTGTTCGTCCTCTTCCCCTGCCTTGCCTACCCAAAAAAACAGCTCTACAGCATGCAAGGGAGGTTCGTAAAACTCATACACAAAAGCCAAGTCATACACGGCTATTTCCAATCCTGTTTCTTCTAAAAATTCTCGTTTGAGGGCATCTTTTGCTTTTTCTGTATAATGCAAACCGCCCCCTGGAGGCGACCAAAGATAGCCCAAATCGCCCAAATAATTGTGTTTTATCAATAATAACTGCTCGTTTTCTATCAAAAGCCCACAAACGCGCACACGAAGGCGTTTGCCAAAAGTTTCGGTAATGATTTGTTCCATAACACAAAACTATGCAAAAAATGTAGGCAAGGAAGCATATTGGCAATATAATTGCGAAAAATAAAAAAAACATTATAATACGTTTGCAACCCTCAAAACACTTACAAATATGTACGAGTTTTTCAAAAAAGAATTTTACGGCAACACAGTTTCGCAATGGCTTACTGCTTTATTCATCATATTGGCGGCACTCATTGTGGGCAGGATAGTTTATTGGTTTTTTACCAAGATAGTCCGCATTTTTACGAGCCGAACCAAGACTCGCCTCGATGACATTCTCATTGACAAGATAGAAGAGCCTGTAGTGGTGGGTATTGTAACTATGGGTATTTGGTACGGGCTTTCGTTCCTGACCATTTCGCCTAAGGTTGCGCCACACATAGGCAACGCGGTTATGCTGACTATCATCATGAACTTGGCGTGGTTGGTAGTGCGTACTATTGACGCATTGATAGAGGAATATATCGTGCCTATGGTCGAAAAATCGGAAAGCAACCTCGATGATGCTATCTTGCCTATCGCAAGGCGCGGTTTCAGTGTGGTGATTTGGGTAGTGGCTGTAGTGGTGGGTTTGAACAATGCAGGTTATGACGTGGCGGCTATTTTAACGGGCTTGGGCATTGGTGGCTTGGCATTGGCTATTGGGGCGCGTACTACGATTATGAATATTTTTGGAGGCATTACGGTTCTGGTAACGCAACCTTTCAAAATAGGCGACCGCATTATGATTGATGGCTATGATGGCTATGTGCTTTCTATTGGCTTGGGCGCGACACGCATCAAGACATTTATCGATAATTTTATTGTTACGATTCCGAACCGCGTTTTTTCGGATAGTGAGATAGTGAACGTTACAGAAGCATTGGGCATCAAGATAGATTTGCAAATCCATGTGCCTGTGAATATTCACCCGCCTGTTATTCAAGAGGTATTAGACCACATGAAAAAAATAGTCAAAGAACACCCTTGCCTGAATGACGACCAAAAAATTTCGGTACGCGGGCTTGATGACTTTGGCATTGTTTTGCAATGTATTTGCTATGTTACCCCAGGGAAACCGTATTGGCAAACAAGGTCTGATGTAGCCATTCAAACGCTTACTTTTATGCAACAACGCGGTGTGCCTGTAGCTACGCGCCATGGACTGAATTATTATCCCGAAGATATACAACAAGTTTTGGAAAAGCCCAAAATGGGCATCAAAGCCTTGAAAAAAGACAAAGATGATGAAGGGTTGTTTTAACAAACACATTATCAACGCATTAACAGTGGCTTTGTAGGCGGGTATGTATTTTTGCAAATGCTTGTTAAAACTTCTCGCCTACCCTTTTTTGATGGATTGGAAACGAAAGAAGCCATTTTTCAGAAGAAATCCTTTCCTACGCATTGCCACGATACCTACAGCATAGGCATCATCACAAAGGGCAGTGAAAAAATTTGTATAGAAAATACTGCTATGACTGCCCATGCGGGCAGTATTGTTGTCATCAATCCGCATCAACTCCATTCGAATACTTTTTTTGATGAGGACGCTTGGGCGTATCAATGCGTGTATGTAGGCGAGGACGCACTTCGGTGCGTGGTAGGCAAGGCACAAAATCCGTACTTTCCTACGCAAATCATTGATGACGAAGACATTTTACAAAAACTTTTGCGCATTTGGGGGCAGGCAAGCCAAGCCGAAAACCTTTGGGCAGACGCACTGCAGGCGTTGGTAGGCAAGTTTGCCACTGATGCACCAGAGAAGCAACTCGCCTACGCAGACAACCAAACCATGCAAGACGCGGAAAAATACTTGCAAGCAAACATAAGCGACAAGGTAGATTTGGACGCTATCGCCCAAAAGTTCTGCTTAGGCAAAGGACAATTTATCCGCAATTTTAAGAAGCAAACAGGACTCACGCCTATTTCTTACCTGCTGATGCACCGCATCAATGAGGCAAAAAAACGCATACAAGAGGGCTATTCGCTTACAGAGGTAAGCCTCGCGGTAGGTTTTTATGACCAAGCGCACTTTATCAAATATTTCCAAAAATATGTTGGCATTTCTCCTTTACAATACAAGCGCGGAGTGAACGCGTGTTAATGTATTTAAAACGCGATATTTTACAATTTTTCGGGGGTAGGCAAGGCTAATTTTGCATCAAAAATTAACCTATTCATTGTATGAAAAAGTACCTATTTCTCTTACTTTTCTTGCCTACTGTAGCCTTTTCGCAGGAAAGTTCGCCCTTCAATACCATTGCCAAAGCGCAAGAAGGGCTGTATTATATGTATTACGAAGGCTCGAACTCCAAAAGCCTTGTGGTAGAGTTCAAAAACTACCTTGCTTTGCTCGAAGTGCCTATCAAAGATGAAGGCGGAGGCGCGAAAAACCTGCAAGACCACACCGAAGGAGGCGAGAAAGTGTTGGCTTCTTTGCAACATTATTTCCCCAAAAAACCGCTCAAATACCTCCTGCACAGTCATTGGCATCCGCACAGCATTTCGTCTGTCAAGCCCTTTCTGGCGAAAGGCGTACAACTCATTTCGACCAAAAGTAATTTTGAAAAAATGAAGGAATTTATAGACGCTGAAACCATCACAAAGTACCAAAAGCAAATTACATTTGTAGAAACGGACTCGTTAGTCATTGCAGACAAGACGAACAAAATTGTTGCCTATCGTTTTGAGCAAAAAGACTTCCCCAATACGCCCACCGCCGAATATTTGTATTTCTACTTGCCTACCTACCAAACCATGCATTGTGGGTGTATGTATAGCAAATGGGCAGGCGCGCCTGTAGCAGGTAAGAACCTCATCACGGGCAGGGAAGGCGATTTGCACAAATTCATTACTTCACACCGTTTGAAACCACAGCATCTTTTGCGCCTCAACAAAGAAAAAACAGGTACGGAAATGCACGCCTTCGAAACCCTCGACCAAAACATCAAAACGGGCATCAGTGCGCAATCAATAGCCCAAAAAATGCGAGAAATTCCGCTTAGAACCCTGCACGAAAACCAAGACAGTTTGGCGCAATACATCGAGCAAAATAACATACCTGTTTCAATCCTCAATAGCCTTGTTTATGGCTATTTGCGCACACAAGACTTTCCCAAAGCCTTAGCATTCGCCCAAATACAAGTATGGCTCAAGCCTGAAGATGCCAACAGTTGGGACACTTTAGGCGAGGTACATTTCTTTATGGGCAATGAAAAAACAGCCCAAAAATACGCCAAACAGTGCAAAGTTATCAACCCAACCTATCAGGAAGGAGGACTTGACGTGTGGCAAAAAGATTGGGAGGAATATCGAAAAAATTGGAAAAAGTAGCCCCAAGCAAAAGGTCGTAGCGCAAACGCTACGACCTCATACAAAATTACTCAAAAAGCCCTTTGTGCAATGCACGAAGGGTTCACTACGCCCTTGTTCTCGGCTACCAAATCGCCTACCACGCACACGATAGACTGTTCTTTGTCTATTTCCACCGTACCAAAATATTCCAATTCTCGAATAATGGTAGAAAGTGCTGAAGGATTGTCAATCGTCAAAGATACAGCTACTTCCGAAGTCGTAATCATATCTATAGGCGTTTTGTATTTTTCGAATATTTCGAACACCTTGCGCAAAAATCCGTAGGCAAGCAACATTCGAGTCGATTTTATCTTGATAGCAATGATGTTATCCTTCGCCGCGATGGATTTGATAGGGTTTTCAGTATGAGAAAGCACGTTGGCAATGATAGTACCATGCGCTTCGGGTTGCATGGTATTGAGCAAACGCACAGGGATATTATACAACTTGGCGGGGTGAATAGTCGCAGGGTGCAAAATTTTCGCGCCAAAGTAGGCAAGTTCTGCCGCCTCCTCGAAGGAAAGCTCGGCTACAGGTTTGGTATTCGGTACAATGCGCGGGTCGTTGTTGTGCATACCATCGATGTCTGTCCAGATTTGCACCTCGCTTGCCCTCGCTGCCGCGCCTACCAACGAAGCCGTATAATCGCTTCCGCCACGTTTCAGGTTGTCAATCTCGCCACGTGGGTTGAGGCAAATGTAGCCTTGCGTTATAAAAGTCTGACAATCAGCATTTTGTGCTAATAATTTTTGTAATTTTTCCTCGATATATTCCAATACAGGCTCGCCATCGCTGTCTATTTTCATAAAATCCAACGCGCCCAAAAGCACTGAAGGATACGCGATTTCTTCCAAATACGTTTGAAAGATTTGTGTCGATAGCAACTCGCCTTGTGCCAACAATACGCGCTCTTCCTTGCCTGTGAAGTTGGGCTTTTCGGCAATGTCGCGTATAAGTTCGAATTGTTTGGCGAGAATTGCCTTGCTTTGTTTCAAAGCCTTTTCAGTGCTGAAAAGCGTTTCGACAAAAACACGATAATGTTCTTCGAGTTGCGCGACTTTCTCCAACGCATTTTTTTGATACCTTCCGAACAAGTCTTCTGAAATGCTGACCAACGCATTGGTAGTACCTGAGAGCGCGGAAAGCACTACTATTTTAGGTTCGCCATCTTTGATAAGGCTTGCAATAGACTTCATGCGCTCTGGTCTGCCTACAGAAGTCCCTCCGAATTTTAAAACTTTCATGGAATGAGTGGTTTTAAGAATAATAGCTTTTTCTTGAAAAAGCTATCTGCTTTTGATAACTATAGTATTTTAGAGAGGGTAAAGGAAAGGAAATAAAAACGAGTATTAAAACCCAAGCATTTTCAGGGCAGTAATGGCGGCTTCGTCACCTTTGTTGCCATGCTTGCCTCCTGAGCGGTCTTGTGCTTGTTCGAGGTTGTCGGTAGTAAGCACCCCAAAAATAACGGGTTTGTTATGCTTCAAGCCTACTTCGTTAATGCCTATAGCCACTGCTTGCGCTATAAAATCAAAGTGGCGCGTTTCGCCCTGAATGATACAGCCAAGCGCGATAACGGCATCTATCTTAGCATCTTGCGCGAGCCATTGCGCCCCTAATGACAACTCAAAACTACCTGGCACTGTTTTGATGACGATATTTTGCTCTTGCGCTCCATGTTTTTTGAGCGTTTCGAGTGCGCCATCTAACAAGGCAGACGTGATTTCTTCGTTCCATTCTGCTACTACAATGCCAAAGCGCAAGGCGGTAGCGGTAGGCAAGTTTCGAGTCGAGTAACTGCTAAGGTTTTTGAGAGTGGAGGACATGGGTGGAAGGGTGGAGAGGTGGAAGGGTTGAGGGGTGGAAGGGTTGAGGGGTTGAGGGGTTGAGGGGTTGAGGGGTTGAGGGGTTCATCTACTAACATCTAACATCTAACATCTAAAAACTAACATCTAACATCTAAAACTAACATCTAAAAACTAACATCTAAAACTAACATCTAAAAACTAACATCTAACATCTAAAACTAACATCTAAAAACTAACATCTAACCTTATAAAAAAAGCCACTTCTAAGCAGAAATGGCGTTTCTCAGAAAATAAAAAACAAATTTTTAAAACAATGAAAACACAAATGGATTTCTTATTTCTGCATAGCCTCAAGACGTGCCTTGTACTTCTTGGCATTTGTGGCTTCGTTAGACGTAGGATAGTCTAAGACAACTTTGTTGTAGATGTCTATAGCGTCCTTGCTTTTCTTCTGCAATTCATATACAAGCCCGAGCTTCATCATGTACGCGGGTGTAAAAAATTCGTTGGGTTGGTGATTAACAGCTTTGTTGTAATAACTTACTGCGTCTTCCAATTTGTTCAATTCCACATAAGCATCACCTACAAGGCTATAAGCACGCGCTTGTACGAGTTGGTCGCCTAAGTTAAATTGCTTCAATTCATCTATAGCTTTTTGGAACTTGCCTTCTTTCATATAAGCCACACCTGCATAAAAACGAGCTTGCATACCCGCTTTGGTGTTAGGATAGTCTTTGATGATGCGCTCAAGCCCTCTGTAGTTCTTTGTACCTTTCAAGGCAAGTTTCATAGAGTCTGCCTCTGCGAAATATACAGCAGGGAACAAGTCCTTTTGTGCTTCTTGTTCTTGCTGGTTTGCATAGTAGTTATACGCAAAATACAACAATACACCTGCGGCAATCGCCCCCACGATAATCAAAAAAAGATTGCGGTAACGTGCTATAAAGCCCTCTGTATCAAAAGGCTTCTGTGTAGTGGCGGTAGTATTAAGCAATTCTGCGTTGGTTTTTACTTTACTCATTGGTATATGTCTTTTTTTGGAGGTGCAAAATTAGGCAACATTCTTGAAATATAAAATTTTTTTCAAAAAAAATAACACGCAATCCTTTATAAAACGTTTGTGCTGTGGAGTAGGCAAGCTAAAAATAAGCCTAATTGCTTGATAACGAGTGTTTTATATAGGATTAGAAATTCTCCGTATATACCATTTTTGGAGTGTGAAATGTTAGCCCCAGCGGGGCGACATCTTTGTAGCCCAATAATTACACCCATAAAAACCCCGTAGGGGTGACATCTTAAGATATCGCCCCGCTGGGGCTTTGATAATCTTACAATGGCATGACTACAAAGATATCGCCCCGCTGGGGCTATCAAATACGAATGTCATACTTTTTAAAATTCAGCCTCTCCCCTACTTGCCTACCCAACAGAAAGGGCAATCTATTCGATTGCCCTTTGAAAATATAGCGTTTTGGCTTGCCTACCTTGTGTAGTTAGGAGCTTCTTTCGTGATTTGTATGTCATGAGGGTGGCTTTCGCGCACACCTGCCGAAGTGATTTTGACCAATTTGGCTTGTTTCAAGGCTTCTATGTTCTCTGCACCGCAGTAGCCCATACCCGCTTTTAGTCCGCCTATCATTTGGTAAATGATTTCACTCACATTGCCCTTGAAAGGCACACGCCCCACGATTCCTTCTGGCACGAGTTTTTTTACGTCATGTTCGTCTGCTTGAAAATAGCGGTCTTTCGCGCCTGACTGCATGGCTTCGAGTGAACCCATACCGCGATAATTTTTGAACTTGCGTCCTTCGTAAATGACCATTTCGCCCGGTGCTTCTTCTGTTCCTGCAAAAAGCGAACCTGCCATGATGGAACTTGCGCCTCCAGCAATCGCCTTGACCAAATCACCCGAAAAACGGATACCGCCATCAGCTATCACGGGTATTCCCAAACTTTTCAAGGCTTGGCTCGCCTCGTACACAGCCGAGAATTGCGGAACGCCTATGCCCGCTATGATGCGCGTGGTGCAAATACTACCAGGTCCTATGCCTACTTTCACTGCGTCTGCGCCTGCTTCTGCCAAGGCGAGTGCGCCCTCGCCTGTAGCCACATTGCCTGCTATGACTTCCAAACCTTTGAAAGTTGCTTTTACCAATCTTACGGCTTCTATTACGCCCTTCGAGTGTCCGTGTGCGGTGTCGATGCTTATCACATCAACGCCTGCCTTTTGCAAGGCTTCCACACGCTCCATGAGGTCAGCCGTAACGCCCACCGCCGCGCCTACACGAAGGCGACCATATTGGTCTTTGCAAGCTTGAGGGCGGTCTTTTTTCTTGAGAATATCTTTGTAGGTGATGAGTCCCATGAGCTTGCCTTTTTCATTGACTATCGGCAATTTCTCAATCTTATGTTCTTGCAAAATTTCTTCTGCTCTTTGTAGGTCGATGCCTTCTTGGGCTGTTATCAGGCGTTCTCTAGTCATAACATTGCCTACCAATACAGCCAAATCTTTTTGAAAACGAAGGTCGCGGTTGGTGATAAGCCCTATCAAAATGCCTTGTTCATCTACGATAGGAATACCGCCAATGTGCATTTCGGACATCAATTTGTGGGCTTGCTCTACGGTGGCGTGGGGTTCAAGCGTGATAGGATCGAGTATCATACCACTTTGAGAGCGTTTTACTTTGCGCACTTGCTCGGCTTGGCGTGCAATGGACATATTTTTGTGAATGAAGCCCAAACCGCCTTCTTGCGCTATGGCTATCGCCATGTCGGACTCTGTTACAGTGTCCATAGCGGCAGAAACAAGGGGAATGTTGAGGGTGATGTTGCGCGTGAGTAGCGTCGTGGTGTTCGTATCTTTGGGCAATACTTCCGAGTAGGCGGGAAGCACCAATACATCATCATAAGTGAGTGCCTCAAAGAGCAACTTGTCAGCGTTGAAGTGCATAGAGCAAATACAGAATTTAGCGTTATGGGTATTTGCCTCGCAAAGTTAAAAGGTATTTGCAAGAAAACCAAAAATAATAAAGAATTAACTTGCCTAAAAAAATACCACAGAGGCACAAAGGAACACAGAGCTACACAAAGAACTTAGTGTTTCTTCGTGTTTTTCCGTATCTCCGTGTTTATTTTTTGGCGCATCTTACATTTTATTTTGGTGTTATATCTCGATATTGGTGGTGTGTAGGCTGATGCAAAAAATATTTGAATAAATTTGCATTTTGCTATTTTGCACTGTATATTTGTTTCGGATTTTAAACAAGTATAGATATGACCATAGAATCTATCTCTCCCGAAAACTACATAGCCCAACTCCCCGAAGACAGGCAAGAGGCTATCACTGCTTTGAGGCAAGTCATTTTGGACAACTTACCTGCGGGTTTCGAAGAAACTATCAGCTATAACGCTATAGCTTACGTAGTGCCTAAGTCTTTGTATCCGAATGGCTATCATTGCGATACGACACAGCCCCTCCCCTTTTTGAGCCTTGCCTCCCAAAAGAATTTCATAGCCTTGTATCATGTGGCTATGTATGCAGATGCTGACTTGTTGGCGTGGTTTCAACAAGAGTACCCCAAACATTCCAAACTCAAATTGGACATGGGCAAAAGTTGCATACGTTTCAAGAACTTGAAACAAATCCCCTTCGCGCTTATAGGCGAGCTTGCCCAAAAGATGACGGTGCAACAGTGGATTGAGGTGTATGAAAGGGTGTTGAAGAAATAGTGCTTGCCTACTACTTGCGAAGGAAGCCATTGTAAAATGACATAATCGTGATGGTGGACAGCGCTATCAAATAAAAGACCATCTCAGCATCAATCCTTGTAAAACCTTCCCAAAGAGGAGAAGGATAAATGATGAGCATAGCTATCCAAGGAATCAACGAAATAACAAATACTAATCGCATAATGTCTTTGTCGGGCTTGTGTGTGGGTATTATTTTTTTGACATGGTTTGTTGGGTGTTGGGCATTGTATGCTTCTGCAAATAAAGTAAGATGATGCTGAAAAGCCCCAAAAGTAGGCATCTCTTCTTCTTTTTCTACTCGCAAAATAAATGAACCGTTTTCGGCTCGAAGCCACAAAGAAACCGATTTTTCACCCACGATATAATCTTGTATATCTTCCCAAGCGTAGGCAAGTTCTTTGTTTTGATACAGCCACGAAGTACGCAAAAAGACAATGTGCATACCTGTTTCGCTCAAGCTTACCTCCGCAGACAAGATGCGATAACGCCTGAACAACCAATTATCCAACAAAGCGGGCAACAGTGCGATTGCCATAGCCGTAGTATTGTCTATGTAAATGCCTCTTGGTCGGTCTGGCGGGAGGAAAAAATAATTAAATGTGAGAAGGACAGTACAAAACCAAGCTATGTAGAACCACACAAAGTTTCCCGCACCCAATACTTTGGGCGTTGTGTAATGCAGTCTGAAAGTCATCATAAACAAAGATAATCAAAATGCCTAAAAATAACAAGTTCTGTGTACCTTTGCGCATAGAAAAAGCCCTTTTTGCTATATGACAAATCCTAAAATCTTGATAGAAGTAGCCAATGGTATCAAAACCATTACACTCAATCACCCCAAAGCCAAAAACGCCATCAGCCCTGATGCGGCGGCAGTGTTGAAGCACGCTATAGAAGAGAGTGCGCATGACGAAACAAGAGTGATTATCCTCACAGGCGCGGAAGGCAACTTTTGCAGTGGGGCAGACCTTGCGGGAAGCGGTATGCAAAGCGGTACGTTTGACATTACACAATATGTGCGCGAAACGCTGAACCCGATTGTGTTGAATATCCGCAACCTTGACATTCCTGTTATTGCCAAAGTGCGCGGTGTGGCGGCAGGTATGGGAGCTAATTTTGCCCTTGCCTGCGATATGGTCTTTGCTTCTGACAATGCGATGTTTAGCCAAATTTTCACGAATATTGCCCTTTCGAGTGATGCAGGAGGCGCGTATTTTATGGCACACGCCTTAGGCTACAAAAAGGCATACGAACTAATGGTTACCGCCGCGAAAGTGCCTGCCACTGAAGCACACGCTTTGGGACTCATCAATCGCGCCTTGCCTGATGACGAACTCGATGCGTTTGTGGCAGACTTGGCTACGCGCCTTGCTACGGGTCCACTTGTGGCTCTCAAACATACCAAAGCTAATTTGCGTGAGGCAGTTACGGGGACATTGGTTTCTACCTTAGAGTTGGAGGCAGTGCATCAAGGCAAAAATGCCAAAACACAAGATTTTATGGAGGGACTGATGGCGTTCATGCAAAAGCGTAAACCGAATTATAAAGGCAAATAAAAAACTTGCCTACATATAGAGCCTATTCAAATTTTTTGGTGGTGCATTTTTAGCCCCAGCGGGGCGATATCTTTGTAGAAAAGCCATTCCACAAGCCAGAACCCCGTAGGGGTGACATCTTAAGATATCGCCCCTACGGGGCTTTGATAATCTTAACAATTTCGTTCTACAAAGATATCGCCCCTACGGGGCTACCAACCAAGATTATTTTTGAATAGGCTTTTAGTTAGTGGTCATCTTGTACGCATTTTTTGTAGGCAAGATGACTACTTTTGTTTTTTGGGGTAGGCAAGGACAAAAAATGTGCGCCCTTGCATGGATTTCTCGAAGAAAAAAACTATATTTGGGCAACTTTTCACCTTTTATTCTTGTCTTACGTATAATAGGAGAGTTCTATCTACGCGAAGCTCACTACACCATCAAAATGAACCGTCTTTACCCTGCAATCGTTTGTGTTATCTTACTCACTAATTGCCTTGGCTCCACCCAACAAGAGCATAAAGAAGTGAAGAACAACATCTCCTCCACTCCTCGCATAGCGGAAAGCAAAGGCGTAGCGAAAGAAGGCGGGACAACTACTGCCTCCAAAGAAACTCCCAAAGACGACAAAGCTACTGACAAGCCCGCGCTAAAGGCTACAGCCGTGCAATCCCTCATTACGCGCTTAGGCAAGGGCGTTAAGCTCGAATACAGTGAGCTTGACAAGGAAATTTTGCGCAATGATACGCTTGTGCGCACCAAACATGGCGACTACCAAATCAGCTATACAACGGCTTGCCTGAACGACAGCCTTGTAGCGTTGGAAATGTATAACTACGAAGCGGGTTATAGCAAAAGCTACCGCCTATTGCACAACTACCAAACCAACATCAACATGAACCACAACGGCAAACCAAGTGGGGCGCGTGTGATTAGCAAAGACATATTCAAGAATAAAATGCAACCCGACTTTTTGGAAAAAGCCATCATCAAACACCCGCAATTTGTGCGTTTTGATGAAGAAAGAAACGAGGCTATTTTTCAATTTTTAGTGGGCGTTCCTGCTACGGATTATGTGGTGCTGGCAGGCGTAAACTTAAGCCCTCGCGGGGAAATTCGCATCATTGATGTTACTATGCCACGTTTTGAATAAACTTATAAGACAAACCTAACAACCTACACTTTTAATAGGTGGGTTGTTTTTTTATGGCGTTTTCGTTTTACAGAAAAAGTAGTCAAGAAACTTTTTGCGCTCCAATGGTGTTGTCAAAGGTAACCTCTTTCAGAACGCTATGGGCGAAACTCGCAACTTGCTACGCAAATTCACATGGCGCAAAGCCCAAAACGCTTGGCGCATTTATAGAAGCTATCAGAAATCACAGAAAACAGGCGTGCCAGACATCAAAGGCTTGCCTATAGCCCTTGCCTTCGAGCCTACTACGTCTTGCAATCTTCGATGCCCCGAATGTCCAAGCGGTTTGCGGAATTTTACGCGCCCTACGGGTATGCTTCAAGAAGATATTTTTCGAAAAGTAATAGACGAACTACACAGCACGCTTTTTTATCTTACCTTCTACTTTCAAGGCGAGCCTTACCTGCACCCGCAGTTTTTGGATATGGTGCAATATGCTTCGCAAAAAGGCATTTATACTTCCACGTCCACCAATGCACACTATCTCACAGAAAAAAACGCGCTCAAAACCATTGAGTCAGGGCTTGACCGCCTCATTATTTCGCTTGATGGCACTACCCAAGAAACCTATCAATCGTACCGCGTAGGAGGCAAGCTGGACAAAGTGATAGAAGGCACACAAAGAATCATAGCCATGAAAAAAGAGCTGAAATCCAGCACGCCTCATCTCATTTTTCAGTTTTTGGTGGTAAAACCTAACGAGCATCAAATTCCAGATGCCTATCGTTTGGCGAAAGAATTGGGCGTTGATGAAGTAAAGCTCAAAACGGCTCAAATTTATGATTATGAAAATGGCTCTGACCTTATGCCCACTATCGACAAATATTCGCGCTACAAATTGGGCAACAACGGCAAATATCATATCAAAAATGGGCTTGCCAACCATTGCTGGAAAATGTGGCATTCGTGTGTCATCACTTGGGACGGTATGGTTGTACCTTGTTGTTTTGACAAGGACGCACACCACAGACTCGGCAATGTAAGTGATATGAGTTTTGCTGACGTGTGGCAAAGCGAACCCTACCGACAATTTCGCGCTACCTTGCTTCGCTCTCGTAGTGAGATAGAAATGTGTAAGAACTGCACAGAAGGCACGAAGGTTTGGGCGTAACGCTGTGGTTTGTGGGGACACAAACCACGGAGGTTTAATATTCCAAAATATGTGGTTTGTGTCCTCACAAACCACTCAATACTAAAATAATTCTTAACTTGCGTCCCTGTAGCACACCCTTTCTAGGGTGTGTTTATAGCCATCGGCACCCCGCACCCTAGAAAGGGTGCGCTACAGTCTTTTGTTATATGCACTTTAAAATTTATTTTAGTATAATTCTTACCTTGCGCCCCTGTAGCACACCCTTTCTAGGGTGTGTTTATAGCAATCGACACCCCGCACCCTAGAAAGGGTGCGCTACAGTCTTTTGTTATATGCACTTTAAAATTTATTTTAGTATAATATTTTTTTTTCTACTATGCAAAACGACCCTGAATTGAACGGGAAATATTTGGGGAGCATTACCCAAGATTTTGTGAAGATAGCGCACATTTTGCGCGAAGCCTCCTATCAGTTGCGAAAACGTAATATTTCGCAATTTCCTATCTTTCCTGTAACCAAACAGCCCATTGCGGTAGGCGAGCTATTGATTAGTCGCGCACAAGGGTTGAAGGATTGGGATTGTTATTTTTCGTTTTTGGAGCAGTTTGTAGGCAAGGGGCTTATCCAAGACGAAGCCTATTTCAAAGCTACTTACAAAGATGCTGAAGAATTTTGCTGTCTTTTTGTGGTGGACACCGAAAACAATTTTACCAATTTTGTTTTTGTGCCTTTTCCCGACGAGGACGCGCTTCTGTAGGCAAGTTTCAACGCTCTATTTTGAATACCTTGCCATCATTGCCCACTGCCCAGCCTGCCTTGCCTCCCTGCGCGAAGCGTATGGCGTTTAGGTTGTGTTTGTTCAGGGGTTTCCACGTCTTGCCGTTGTCTTGGCTGTAGTCGCTTCCTGATGTGCCTACGGCTACGAAGGTCTTGCTTCCTGCATGGGCTACTCCCGACCTGTATCCACGCGGAGGCGAGGAGCTAACTTGCCATGTCTTGCCTTCGTCGAGGGTATAAACGGCTGTTTTGGTGGCATCTTCGGATTGCGTGTAGTCGCCACCCACGCCTACCCACACCTTGCCTGCGATAGACAAAGAAAATACGCCTTGTGCTTCCTTGCCTGCCAAAATGGGCGTTTCTTGGATTGTCCATTGTTTGCCCTTGTTGGTGGAATAGAACAAGTGTGAGGTCTTGCCTCCGCCTGTTACGAGCCAAACCTTGCCTGCTTGGTAGTGCAAAATGCTTCCGCTTGCCGCAAATCCTGCCTCGCCTCCTGTGGGGGCAGGAAAGAAGTCGTATTGTGTTTGCCACGATTTGCCGTTGTCGTAGGTAAGCAAGGTTAGGAAACGCCCTGTGCTGTCGGGGTCTCCGAAAATAATGCCGTTCTGGTCATTCTCGAAGGCAACATCATCAAGAAAAGCGGTTTTGTGCGTGTTTTTGTAGGCTTCTGTCCACGTCTTGCCTCCGTCTTCGGTGCGTAGTACGTAAGCAGGCGAGCCGACATTGACCGCCACAGCCCGCAAAGAATCGAAGGCGTGAATATCACGGAAATCCCATTTTTCATAGCCTTTGAGGGTGATTTTGTCCCACGTCTTGCCTGCGTTTCGTGTGCGCAACACGCGCCCTTTCGTACCGCTTACCCATACTACATTTTTATCTACCACGCACAAGCCACGAAACGAGATTTTGTCTTCGTTGTATTGCGCCACAAAGCGGTAAGGTTCTTTTTGGGCGTGTGTAGGCAAGCTAACCCACGCCAACAGCCACAAGAGCAAGAGCGTTTTTTTCATAACTTTTTTTGTCAAAAATAAAGGAAATTGGTTGATTTTACAAATGCGTATTTTTTACCCCAACGCATACAAAACAGGTTTGCTTGGCACTGCGTCAAGGTCGAAACTTGGGACTTGGAGGTTGAGTAAATACAAGCCATCAGGCACATAGATAAGCTCGGTAATGGTGCAATCTTGGCGCGTTTGGTGTGGATATTGCCAAAAGGCGCGGTGCGTAAGGAGCTTGCCTCCATCAACTTCTCTGTCCACTGAAGGCAAGTCGACCAACAGGTGTTGAATGTTGTTATCAGCTAAGAACTTGCCTACTGCTTCCTCCAAATAAGGCGGGTTGGTGTCCGAATATTGCTTTGTTCGTTTGCTCTCTTCGTTGGGCAGTGTGCGTATGACAAGGGCTTCGATAGGCAAGTTTATTTTTAGCTGAACTTCTGCTAAAGACACGACCAAATCCTCGCCTACGCGGGCAGGCAAGACCGAAATAACCTGCGCCATGAACCAAAATTTGCGTAAACAATGTAGCACAGTTGCGTTTTTATCAGGCGATATATGTCCATAACATTCGGTGTGTGTGCCATTGCCATGTGGGGTGAAGGTTACGCGCTGATAGTTGCAACTGCCTCCTTCGGCTACGCTCCCTACAAAACTGCCTGCCCTGATGACTTCGTACTGCACAGGCTCGGCATAGTAGCAGTTGGGGTTTTCCTTGCCTGCCAACAGGGGCAAAGAGATGTCTATAGGCTTTTGCACATCACAAGAAAACAACTGTTTTTGGTAAGGGATTTGGATTATCATAAGTAAAATCTGTTAAAAGGTTTGCAAAATAACAAATTTTATACGGTATATGTGTATTTTTGCAAGGTCGTAAACGTTTACAGAATAACCATCATTACTGTGTGTGTACTATGAAAAACCAATATAATATTTTTTTTAGCTTGCTTTTGTGTTTATGTAGCATAGGCAACGTTTCTGCGCAAAATGTAAGCACCGAAGGGAAGGCTTTTTGGGTAGGTTTTATGGCTATCGCGGCTAATCAAGGCGGAACATTCCAAAAAATATTTGTGTCGAGCAAGGTCAATACTACCGTAACAGTGCGCGTACCTACAGCCGTTCCACCTGCCGCGCCTTGGTCGACTCCGCCCACTATTATCACGACTAATATCGTGGGTGGTGTAGCTACACCTATAACTTTTCCTACTAACACCTTAGCAGGTTCTTCAGAAGTTATTTTAAACAAAGGTGTTTATGTCAGTGCATTGCATGATATCAGTGTGTTTGCTGTGCATCAAAATCAAGCCCGCACTGAAGCGTCTGTAGTCTTGCCTATCAGTGCTTTTGGGGGTAGCACGGATTATATTGTGAATACCTACGAAGCTACTAACTCAACTAACTTTGAGTCTCGCTCTGAGTTTTTGATTGTAGCCATGAAAGATGACACAGACATACGCATAACGCCCAAAGTAATTACGCGCAACAACAAACCAGCTGGCACTCCTTTTGAGATACAATTAGACAGTGGGCAAGTATATCTTGTGCAGTCTAAACTTAGGAGCGAAACGGCTGATACAGACTTGACAGGCACAACTGTAGTGAGTTTGAATGGTTGCAAACCTTTTAGCCTTTTTTCAGGGGCAACGGGGGTACATATCCCATCCGCTTGTGGCACTCCGCAACACATTTACGAGCAAAACTACCCTACCAAAACATGGGGAAAAGAATATCTTATCACACCCTATTCTGGTATGCCCAATGGTTTTATTTACAAGGTTATAGCAGGCGAAGATGGGACAATTCTGAATGTAAAAGTGGGTAGTGGCACGCCTACTGTGGTGAATTTGAACAAAGGCGAAACATATACGAGCAACATAGACCAAAACATAAATTTCAATGCGGGTATCTATATCAATTCGAATAAGGCGATTAGCGTTGCACAATTTATGAAAGGTTCTACTTGCAATGGAACGCCCCTCAATACGCAAAATGTTGGTTTAGGCGATCCTACTATGTTGGTACTGAACCCTATCAACCAAACCACTAAAAAGAGTACCTTTTCCACTGTTCCTTCATCAGGACAAGAGTCTATGACAAAACACTATATCAATGTGATTGTGAAGACGATTAACACCAATAAGATTAAGGTACAAGGCTCTTTGATAAGCAGTACATTGTTTGCGCCATTTGAGGGCTTGCCTAGTTACTCGTATGCTATGGTGGATTTAGTGCCTTACATTCCAGACTTCAATAATGGTTCTTCAGTAACTGTAGAGTCGGATAGTGCTTTTGTTACGTATGCGTATGGGTATGGCACGCCTTCCGCGTATGCCTACAGTGTGGGGGCAAGTTTTGAGAACCAACGCTATAATTTCAATATGTCCCCCAATACTACTTGTATTACTGCACCTACCGTAACTTTCAATGGATTTGGCGATGGTGTAACTTCGTACACTTGGAACTTTGGGGACGGCTCGCCTGAAGTGTATAGTGGTATTTTGCCACCTAGCACCCCTATTTCAGTACAACATACTTACGCAAGTATTGGCGTGTATAATGTAAAACTTACCGTTACAGTTGTTGATGGTTGTGGGAGTGATTATATCATCAAACCGTTTGAGGTCTTGCCTGTTCCTGCTCCTGCTTTGGGGGCAGATAGACAGTTTTGCCCCGGCACTTCTACTGTGCTGAACCCTGCACACCCTACGCTTACGGTTGGCTCGCCTACCTACAAATGGTATAAAGACAACGTACTCATCACAGGGGCAACCTCGCCTACGCTTACCATTACCCAAGCTGGCACATACAAAGTGGAAGTGGGCAATGCGGGAGGTTGTTCGGGTACAGATGAGATAGTGACAAGTTTTCATACGCTCCCTGCGTTGGATATTGTGGGGCTAAGTGTTTCACAATGTATTGATGGTGCTATCACAACCCTACAAGGCACACCCACAGGTGGAACTTTTACGGTAAAAGGTGCGCCTGCTACTACTTTCAACCCCGCTTCGGCAGGGTTAGGCACGCATCGAGTTGTTTATACTTATACTGATGGCAATACTTGTGTCAATCGTGATACTTTGTTTGTTACCGTTCACCCCTTGCCTGTAGTGGCTATCACAGGGTTACAAAACGAATATTGCGCGATTGACGCGCTTGTGCCTTTGGTGGCAACGCCTACAGGTGGCATATTTACAATCAATGATGCTCTTTATACGGATACCAACATCAAGCTTGATGTGTTGGGCGGAGGCACTTACAATATCAAATATACTTATACTGATGCCAATAACTGTTCTAATTCTGCTAACAAAACCGTTGTTATCAATCCTTTGCCTGTATTAAATTTTATAGACTTGCAAAGCGATTATTGCATTGATTTTACGCCTTTTCCGCTTCAAGCCTCGCCTACAGGTGGGACATTTACTATCAATGGTACTACTGCCACTACCTTCAACCCTGTTACGTTGGGTGCAGGCGAGCATACCGTTGTGTATAGTTTCACAGATGCGAAAAACTGTTCACAAACCAAGACGCAAGTTGTGCGTGTAAACCCCTTGCCTGCCCCCACTATCACAAACTTACAAGAAGCGTATTGTCAAGGACAAGGGTTAGTAACTTTGCAAGCTACCCCCGCAGGCGGAACATTTACCATCAATGGTACAACGGCTACCGATTTCAACACCGTAACGATGGCTTTGGGTGAGTACGAAGTCATTTACACTTACCAAGACGCCAAAACTTGTATCAATCGTGATACAGTTACTTTCACAATTGAACCTTCGCCTATAGTGGAAATTACGGGTTTGCAGTTTATCTATTGTATTGATGCAACGCCTTTCAACTTGACTGCCACGCCACACCCAATCAATCCTGATGGCTTCGGTATTTTCCGCATCAACGGTGGCGCGCCTGTAACGCAAGTAGTGCCAAGCGTATTGGGGGCAGGCACACATACAGTAGAATACACTTACACAGACAATTACACCAACTGCGTAGTGGTGCAAACTAAAGATTTCGAAATATCGGGCTTACCTTCTGTTAGTTTAGTGTCTATTGGCGGGTTGAAACCTACGTATTGTTTGGGAGAAGTTCCCTTTCCTTTGGCAGGCATAGGCACACCAGCGGGAGGCGTATTTACGATAAGCGGTGTTATCCGCACTATATTTGACCCTATAGCTATCGGGGCAGGTACGCACACCGTTATTTACAATTATCAAGATGTAAACGGTTGTTTCAATACCGCCTCTACAGAAATTTTGATTTACGAAGGCGTAGTACCTGCCATTCCTAACTTGAAGAAGAACTATTGCGTACAAAATACCCCTTTCAATCTTGTAGGCGAGCCTGCGGGTGGTGTTTTCCGTATTGATGGCGTATTGGTAAGCGAGGCGAGTCCTTTGTTCAGCCCTGCTGTGTTGGGGGTAGGCGAGCATACCATCGTCTATAAAACTATTACCGCTTGCGATAGTATTGTGCGCAAAGTCAATATATTTGATGCTCCTTCGAAGCTAAACTATGTAGGACTTGAGATGTGTTCGTTCAGTGGCGATACTATCACGCTTGATGCAGGCGAGGGGCTTTTGTATGAATGGAGCAACTTGAAAACTACCCGCCTTATCAGCGTCATACAATCGGGCAAATATACGGTTACTGTTACGGACACGTTGGGTTGTAAGACCACAAGCGATATAGACATTGCAGAAGAATGTGACCCTAAGTTCAACATTCCTACAGGTTTTACGCCAAATGGAGATGGCTTGAATGACTACCTCCAAATATTCGGGCAAGACTTCTACAAAATGGAGGTTAAAATTTACAACCGTTGGGGAGAATTGGTGTTCATTACCAACAAAAAAGAACATGGGTGGAATGGCACGGTGGGAGGCAAGCCTGCCCCTGCGGGTGTGTATGTCCTCACAATCAAATACCTTGAACGCCCCAATGATGTTGAAAAACAATTTACTTCCTACGTAAATTTGATACGATAACTTTTTCATATTCATCAAACGCACTCCGCCAAGAGTGCGTTTTTTGTTTGGAAGAACCACAAATAAAAGTGCTGTTCTTGCAACGGTTTGCGGATTTCTCGCTAACTTTGCAAAAATTTGAATTTTATGTTGCAGTCTGTTATCTCTACCCAAGAAGCCATCGCGCTTGAAGAAAAGTATAATGCACACAATTATCACCCCTTGCCTGTCGTGTTGTCGCGTGGCGAAGGTGTATGTGTGTGGGACGTGGACGGGAAACGTTATTTCGATTTCCTATCAGCGTATAGTGCTGTAAACCAAGGGCATTGCCACCCTCGAATCATCAATGCGTTGATAGAGCAAGCCCAAAAGCTAACGCTCACTTCAAGGGCTTTTTACAATGACCGCTTGGGCGAGTACGCAGAATTTGTAACACAATATTTCGGCTATGACCGCGTATTGCCTATGAATACAGGCGTAGAAGGAGGCGAAACTGCCTTGAAACTTTGCCGTAAATGGGCGTATCAAGTAAAAGGCGTGCCTACCAATCAAGCCAAAATTATTTTTGCACGCAATAACTTTTGGGGACGCACACTCGCGGCGGTTTCGGCTTCAACAGACGACAACGCCAAAAATGATTTTGGTCCCTATATGCCCGGTTATGAAATCATTGATTACAACGACCTAACGGCTTTGGCTACAGCATTGGAAGACAAAAATGTAGCAGGTTTTATGCTTGAGCCTATTCAAGGCGAAGCAGGCGTAGTAGTGCCTGATGAAGGCTATTTGCGCAAAGCATACGAGATGTGCAAGGCGAAAAATGTGCTTTTCATTGCTGACGAAGTGCAAACAGGTATTGCGCGTACAGGCAAGTTGCTTGCCTGCGACCACGAAAGCGTGAAACCTGATATTTTGATTTTAGGCAAGGCTCTTTCGGGTGGCGTGATGCCCGTTTCGGCTGTTTTGGCAAATGATGAAATAATGCTTTGCATCAAACCTGGGCAACACGGCTCTACTTTTGGAGGCAATCCGCTTGCCTGCGCTGTAGCGACTGCCGCGTTGAATGTGGTACGCGATGAGAACTTGCCTGAGAATGCCGAGAAAATGGGTGTAGTTTTCCGCGATAGAATGACTAAATTGATAGCCAAAACGGACAAAGCTGTGTTGGTGCGTGGCAAAGGCTTACTCAATGCTTTGGTCATCAATGACACCGAAACAGGCGATTTGGCTTGGAATATTTGTATGAAAATGAGCGAAAACGGTCTTTTGGCAAAACCTACGCATGGCAATATCATTCGCTTTGCTCCTCCTTTGGTTATCACCGAAGCGCAAGTACACGAGTGTTGCGATATTATAGAACATAGTGTAATGGCTGTTTAATGCCCTTGCCTACAAGACAAGAAGAGGCTGACCGAACAGGTAGCCTCTTTTTTGTTGTGGTAGAAGTGTAGGCAAGCGTACTTTATCGTTTTATTATTAGTTTATTGAAACTGTTTTTATCAATAGGAGGAGCTTTTTTGTCATTGCAAAGTTTTTTCACTGTGTTGATTTCTTTGGTATCCACTACTTGATGAAGCCAAAATGTTTTATCAACAGTACGATATTTGCCTTCCTTGCCTACTTGATACATCAAAAAAATACGCAACAATATGGGCGAATTTTGCTTATCAAAGTCTTTTTTATTGAAAGATAGCAATTGATTTGATGCAGATTCTGTCATGTTAACTTGCCTAAAGGCGGTGTCTTTTCTAGGATTTTGGTAGTATAAGGAAGGAGTAGGAAGCCAATATCTGCTTTTGCTATTGGGCAAAACAACTTGCTGATTTTGTGCTTCAAGGGTTTGCGTTTTATAGTTGCGCTTATTTTGAAACATATTGCCCCCTGTGGAATAAAAGTGTGGGGTTAATTTTTTTATGTTGCGTAATGCATTAACTTTGGTTTCGCTTGTTTCAGCAAAAAGTCCTTGTTTGATGCCATTCACCACTACAGAAGAATGTGCCAAGTCCACATACACCATTTGGTTGCTTGTATTTTCTACATCAACCACACCACTGTTATCGCCTGCAAACCAACGATAGTGGATTTGAATAGAATCTTCTGGGCTATTTACAAAAAAGCCCTTCTTTTCTATGATGTTTACTTGTTCAGAAGTAAAACTAAAAATTTGATAGTGTTTGCACCCACTCACAAAAGCAAGCAAGCCAAACAAAGCAATAAACTGGAAATAACGCATACAAAGCGGGTTAGGTTGAGGTCGCGAAATTAAGGGCTGTTATTTATAATGTGGGTTAATGCCTTGTTAATGCCTTGCCTACCGTGCCACGAAGCAGGCTATCAAAAGGCTTGCCTACCCCTTAAAAAACAGCCTCAAAATTTCAGTTTTTTAGAAAAAATTGCCTACCTTTGCATAGACATTTAACATACTTTTTACTCCAAATGGCAAAGACTACTTACAAAGAAAATAGTTTCAAAGACCCCGAAAGCGAAAAGCCTTGGCTACAACGCCTAAGCGACCTGACGATGCGAGATGTCCGTTTCCAATTAGTATTGGGCGGTTTCTTGTTGTTGGTGGCGTTTGCGTTGTTGGTGGCGTTTACGTCCTATTTTTTCACAGGCGTAGATGACCAAAGTATTGTGGAAGGGGGTATGCGTGATGATTTTCAACAAAATGCACAAGAAGTACAAAATTGGCTGGGACTTACAGGCGCGACTTTAGCACATATTTTTATTTTCAAATGGTTTGGCATTGCGGCGTTTGTGCTTGTGCCTATCATTTTTATATTGGGTTGGCGTTTGATATTCAAAACCGAGCTTTTTCCGCTCATGGAGGCGTTGAAATGGGGCGGTGTGGCTATTTTTTGGACAACTATTTTGCTAAGTGTTATCTTTCCTACGCGGTCAGGCATTGGCTTTTGGGGCGGAGGCATTGGCTTTATGATGTCCGAATTGTTGCGGGCTTTGTTTGGTATGGGGGCTGTTGTGATAGTGTTGTTTGCGTTTGCGGTGTTCTTGTATTACTTCGTGCAAATGCCTGCTGAAATGCCCTCGCGTGAGGATATGCTGAAAAATTTTAGCAATCCCTTACGCAATCTTGCCTCCAAAATAGGCGAGTGGAAACCTACTACCAAAGATACAACCGCTACAGCTACAGTTACTCCTGACAAAACGACCAAAACGCCTTTAGACAAAACCATCATCTCGCCTACTGCGAAGACCACCCCGAAAGAAGAAGAACCCGAAGGCATCACGATTGAGATAGACAATAGCACACCCGAAGATGCTTTCTCGAAAGGAATTCCAAGAACAGACACCAAAGACAAGGACAAACTCACGAAAACTATTCCGCCCAAAGACAAGGCATTTTCACGCCCCAATCCTAAAATAGAATTGGAGATTGAAGCATATCAACATGAGGAAGACGACAAAGATTTAGGCAAGACTCGACCACCCAAAGGCGTACAGAAAAAAATAGACTTTGAAGTTGAAGAAGGCGAGGAATTCGAACCCGAAGAAGAGCCTATCAAATTCAAGCCTAATATCGACTCTAAGTTTGACCCCAAGACTATCATAGGCAAGGAGAGTTTTTCGGATATTCCCGACTTGCCACGCGAAACCATCAAGCCCAAGTCCTCGCCTGATGACATAGAGGAAATGCTGGAGGAAATAGCTGAAGACGAAAAAGAAAACCCTAAATTGGTGCGAAAATTGGAAATCGCGCCTGTGGAAGAGGAAAAAGAAGAAGACGTTATCAAACCTACTTCGATAGACGAATCAGGCTTGTATGACCCCACGCTTGATTTGAGCCGTTATATGAAGCCTATCCCTGAACTTTTGAATGAAACAGTGGCGGGGCGTAGGCAAGTTACGAATGAAGAACTCGAAGCGAACAAAGACCGCATTGTGGAAACGTTGAGCAATTATGGCATAGGCATTTCGCAAATCAAGGCAACCATTGGACCCACTGTAACGCTGTACGAGATTATCCCAGAGGCAGGTGTGCGCATTTCGAAAATCAAAAATTTGGAAGATGACATCGCACTTAGCTTGGCGGCATTGGGCATCAGGATTATCGCGCCTATACCAGGGAAGGGCACGATTGGTATAGAAGTTCCAAACAAAAAACGCGAAATGGTGACGATGCGTGCCATTTTGGAGTCCGACATTTTCCGCAATACCGAAAAAGTCTTGCCTGTGATTTTGGGCAAGTCTATCACGAATGAAATCGTGGTGGCTGACCTTGCGAAAATGCCTCACGTGCTTATGGCGGGTGCAACGGGGCAAGGTAAATCTGTAGGCTTGAATGTATTTTTGACTTCGCTCATTTACAAAAAACACCCTGCCGAACTCAAATTTGTGTTGATTGACCCGAAAAAGGTGGAATTAACGCTTTTCAATCGTATAGAAAAACATTTCTTGGCAAAACTACCCGGAGATGACGAGGCTATCATTACGGACACTTCGAAAGTAGTGGCTACGCTTACCTCCCTTTGTATGGAAATGGACAGCCGTTATTCGCTCTTGAAAGATGCCTCTTGTCGCAATATTCAGGAATACAACACCAAGTTTCGCCACAGAAGGCTGAACCCGAAAAAGGGGCATAAATTTTTACCATATATTGTGTTGGTAATTGATGAGTTGGCGGATTTGATGATGGTGGCAGGCAAGGAAGTTGAACAGCCCATTGCGCGTTTGGCGCAGTTGGCGCGTGCCATTGGCATACACTTGATAGTAGCCACACAACGCCCTTCGGTAAACGTGATTACAGGTATTATCAAGGCGAACTTCCCTGCACGTTTGTCGTTCAAAGTTACGTCTAAGATTGACTCACGCACTATCCTTGATGCTGGTGGAGCGGAGCAGTTGGTAGGGCAAGGCGATTTCTTGTTTTCGATGGGTTCGGATATTATTCGTTTGCAATGTCCGTTTATCGATACGCCTGAAGTGGAGCGTATTTGCGATTTTATTGCCGAACAACAAGGCTATGGTCATGCGTATGAACTGCCTGAATTGCCCACAGATAGCGAGTTTTCGGGTAGTTTAGATGATGATGGCGACCGCGATCCTTTGTTCGAAGACGCGGCTCGAATTATTGTCTTGCATCAACAAGGTAGCACTTCTTTGTTGCAACGAAGGCTTAAACTTGGCTACAATCGCGCTGGGCGTTTGATTGACCAACTCGAAAAAGCGGGCATTGTAGGAGCTTTCGAAGGAAGCAAAGCCCGCGAGGTTTTGATAGCTGATGAGTACGCCCTCGAAAGGCTTTTGACGAGTATGGAGAAGTAATCCCATTTGCATTATGGAAAAAATAAAAAAATATGCCTCCATTGTCCATGCATTTTTAGAGGAATGTTGCGAAACCTCGCCCAACAGTCATATCGTTGTAGATACAACATCACATCATTATCAGTTGCTCAAGACAGGATATGATTCTCATGGGACGTATTTTTTTAGGGTTCGTATGCACTTTCATATTCGAAAAGATGGAAAGGTTTGTATCTTGGAAAATACGACAGATATAGAAATTGGGGACTTTTTGATAGAACATGGTATTCCCAAAATAGATATATTGCCTGCCTTTATTCCAGAAGATGCACGTAAATTGGTGGGTTATGCGCTATAGTCAGACAAAAAATAAAAAAAAGATGCCTATACTTTTCCTCCTTTGCGGGGCGTTGCTTGCCTTGCCTACCCTTGCCTACGCGCAAGCTACCGACACTACGCATCAATGGCGTACTTCGTTTTCGGGCTACATAGATGCCTATTATTGCTTTGATTTTGCCCAACCACAAAACAACGAAAGGGCGGGCTTTTGGTACAATCACCGAAGGCACAATGAAATAAATGTCAATCATGGCATTGTGAAAGCGTCTGTAAGTTCTAAGAATGTTCGAGGCAATATTGCCTTGATGATTGGGACGTATTCGCAATACAACCTCATAAGCGAGCAGGAACTGATACGCAACATTTACGAGGGCAATGTGGGCGTGAAGCTATCCAAAAAAGCTAATTTTTGGGTTGATGCGGGTATTTTTGCCTCGCATATTGGTTTCGAGAGTGCTATTTCCAAAGACTGTTGGACGCTTTTGCGCAGTATGTTGGCAGACAATACGCCCTACTATCTTTCAGGCGTGAAAACGACTTATACCTCGAACAATGAAAAGTGGATTTTGTCGGCTTTGGTAGCGAATGGCTGGCAACGCATCAGGCGTTTGCCCTACAATAGTATGCCTTCGTTTGGCACGCAAGTACAATACTTGCCTACCAAGAAAGTAACGCTTAACCACAGCACGTACTTAGGCAATGAAGGCACAGACTCGCTGAAGCAAATGCGTTTTTTTAATAACTTCTATGCTATTTGTACTTTGAGCGAAAAATGGGGCTTGATAGCAGGCTTTGACTTTGGTATGCAAGGCAATCAACAAACGAAAAAGACAAGGTTTTGGAATTCGTCTGCGGTAATGCTTCGCTACAAACTTACCTCCAAAGGCACGCTTTGCGCAAGAGTGGAGCATTACATAGACAAAGATGGCGTAGTCATTGCCACAGGCTCGCCTAATGGTTTTCAAACCCTCGCCTACTCGCTCAATTTTGATTATGCTCCTGCCGAAAATTTGCTTTGGCGCATCGAAGCACGTGGCTTGGGTAGCAAGGACAATGTGCTACAACTCAACAATCAGCCCTCCAAACAAAACTATGTCTTAGCTACTTCGATGGCAGTTTCGTTTTAGACTTCGCAACTCAAAACTATTCACTCATTCACTCCCTCAATCTATGATAGCCCAACTGACCGATAAAATAGCCTCACTGTCCAAAAAACAGCAAAAAGAGGTGCTGAAATATGTAAATAAATTGTTGAAAAAAGCTAAAGAGAAAGCCCAACCTCTACAGCCTTACTACAACCCTAATCAGGTAGAATATACAGTGGAAGACATCAAAAACATCATAGCCAAGTTCCCTAAAAATAAAAAATGGACTTGGCATGATTTGCAAAACCCGCTCTATTTCCCCGAATTAGTAAAGTTTAAGGTAGAACTTTTAAAATACAAAATTTACATTATGCGACCT
>RDXI01000235.1 GCA_004292795.1 Bacteroidota bacterium
TGAGGGGTTGAAGGGTAAGGGGTTGAGGGGTTGAGGGGTTGAAGGGTTGAAAGATTTGCGTTTTCCTCTTTACCCTTCCACCCTTCCACCTTTCCACCCTTCCACCCCTCAACCCTTCCGCCCTTCCACCCTTCCACCAAAAAATTAGCTTTTCCAAACTTGCCTCCTGTAGCTACAGCACTGAACAGCATCGTCATTTCCTCCAATGTAACCCCGCAACCGCCCAAAATGAGCGATAAACCTAATTTTCTACGGTCTTTGTAAATTTGCTTAAAATTGGCTTGTTCGAGGCGTTGAATAACCGTTTGCACACCCACTTTTTCAATCAATTCCACCGCAGGAATATTCAATGACTGTATCAAGGCTTGCTCGGCAGTAACATTGCCCAAAAAGCGTTTGAAAAAATTTTCAGGCTCAAAACCATTGAAACTACTCGGCACATCTGCCATCATAGTCTTAGGCGTGATAATGCCCCTGTCTATCGCCAAACCATACACAAAAGGCTTCAGCGTACTTCCTGGGGAGCGCACCGCTTGTATGCCATCAACTTGCCCATCATTGAAACTATCCTCAAAATTGGCAGAGCCTACGTAAGCCTCCACGCCCTTAGTTTCGTTGTTGATTATCAGCACAGCCGAGTTCGTGATGCCCAAATGTTTGAGGCGTTGCATATAACTTTGCACCAAATTTTCGGCTTTGGCTTGTTTTTCTGCATTCAAGGTAGTAAGGAGCGTGCTTTTTTGAGCATATTGTTTCGACACGCGGTGGCAAAATTGAGGCGCGAGTTCAGGCGGACTCAAGCGCACAGCGTTCAGTTCTTCGCGGAGCGCGTTTTGTAGGTAAGTTTCAGGGAAAACGCCTGCTTTCAGTAGGCGAGTTAGCCAACGGTTGCGCTCCTTCGCTATCAAGTCATTGTGCTTGCCTAACGTAAGCGAGTTGGGGCGGTTCGGAATGATAGTCAAAGTTACGACTTCGGCAAGGCTCAACTGCAACGGCAATTTACCAAAATAGAGCATTGAAGCAGACTTTACGCCCTCGATATTCCCACCATACGGCACAAGATTGAGGTATAATTGCAAAATCTCATCTTTCGAATAATGCCACTCAAGTTGCAAGGCACGCATCACTTCCCAAAATTTGCTGGTATAAGTGCGCCTTTTAGGTTCAAGCATACGCGCCACTTGCATCGTAATAGTAGAAGCTCCCGACTCCCTGCGCCAATACCAAACATTGGAAAGCATAGCCCGCACAAGTGCGATAGGATTGATGCCTGTGTGGTAATAAAAATATTTGTCCTCCTTGTGCAACAGCATTTTGCGCAAGGCAGGGCTAATTTCGTTCAGTTCTGTTTTGAGTCGCCATTTTTGGTCAGGCGTGAGGTAGGCGTGCAAAATCGTACTATCTTGTGCCAAGACCACTTGCGAATAGCGCGTGCTTACCTGCAAAGGTGCGTACCAATCCCACACCAAAAACACCCAAAACGGCACAAGTACGCATAATGCCTTGCCTACCCAACCCAACCGCCGAAAGCGCAGGCGAGGCAGTGTAGGCAAGTTTTCATGTTCGCGGATTTTCTGCAAAACGAATCGGCAAAACTCTACAGGGTGCATAGCTCCGCAAAGTTATGGCTTTTAAAGAAAAGAGACGCTATTTTTTGAAAAGGAGCGCGTACAACAAAATAATATGCTTATCCAAAGGGGCAAAGCACCCAAAACAGCTTTTTTTTACAAAATTTTATTTTTTATTTGGAAGTTTCAAAAAAACTTCTTACCTTTGCACCGTGAATAAAAAAAGAGTTAGTTTTCGTTTTTGCTCGTTGCAAGAAAATGTGGGAAAACCAATTCTTTTCTCCGTATTCTTGTAAATATGCAAAAGATCTCATTCCAAGACCTTGCTCTCTCTGCTGATGTTCAGCAAGCAATCGTCGACATGGGCTTCACAGAAGCCTCTCCCATTCAATCGCAGGCAATACCCCATCTTCTAGAAGGGCGCGATGTATTAGGACAAGCCCAAACAGGCACAGGCAAAACAGCCGCTTTCGCTATCCCCGCTCTTGAAAGACTCGAAACCAACCAAAAGAAACCACAAGTATTGGTGCTTTGCCCCACTCGTGAACTCGCGTTGCAAGTTTCTGAAGAATTCAAAAAATTAGCCAAATACAAACGTGATGTTTTCATTTTGGCAGTATATGGCGGTGAGTCTATAGACAGACAAATAAAATTCCTACAAAAAGGCGTACAAATCGTTATCGGAACTCCGGGACGTATTATGGATCACCTTGAGCGTGGCACACTTCAATTGGACAACATCAGAACGGTTGTGCTTGATGAAGCAGATGAAATGCTTAACATGGGTTTTATTGATGACATTCAAAGCATCTTGAGCAAAATGCCCGAAGAACGCCAAACCGTGCTTTTCTCGGCTACAGTTCCTGACCAAATTCGCCAAATCACCAAACGCTTCCAACGCAACCCCGAGTTCGTGAAGGTAGTAAGCGAACAACTTACAAATGCCACCATCGAGCAATTCTTTTTCCCTGTACGTGAAGAAGACAAAACGGAAGTAATGCATCGTTTGATTGAAATGAACGACCTCAAATTGATGCTTGCCTTCTGCAATACCAAACAGCGTGTTGATGAATTGGTAGAATCACTCCAAGCCAAAGGCTATTCTGCCGAAGGTCTGCACGGTGATTTGCGCCAAATGCAACGCAATGCGGTAATGAGCCGTTTCCGCAAAGGATTGGTAAACATCTTGGTAGCTACTGACGTAGCGGCACGCGGTATTGATGTGGACAATGTAGAAGCTGTTTTCAACTTCGACACGCCACTTGACCCCGAATATTACGTTCACCGCATAGGTCGCACAGGCAGGGCTGGCAGGAAAGGTATTTCTTATACCTTCGTGTTGCGCCGTGAAGTAGGCAGATTGCGCGATATTGAGCGTTTTAGCAAGGTGAAAATCGACCAAGGTGTCGTGCCTTCGCCTCGTATGATGCACCAAAAACGCCAAGAACGTTTCAAAGAGCAATTATTGGCTAAATTGGTAGAAAACCAAAGCACAGAAGGCAAATTTGACGCGCTTTTGAATGAAATGCAAGAGCAAGGATTTGACTACAAACAAATTGCAGAAGCGTTGTTGTTGCAACAAATTGGTGATGAAAAACAAGGCGCACACGTGGAAGCAGTGGACATCAACCGCAAAGACCGCGACAGAGAAACTACTTCGAGCAAAGGCGACCGCTTCGGCAAAAATAACCGCTTTGGCGACAGAGATAGAAATAGCGACCGCAACAGTGGCAACCGCGACCGCAATAGCGGCAACCGCGACCGCAACACCAATGACTTTGGCGGTGGCAAAAAGAAATTCAGCACTGAACAACGTGGCGCAATCACGCGCTTGTTTATCAACTTGGGCAAAGACCAAAAAGTATCAAAAGCCGACATCTTGGGCGCAATCGCAGGAGAAACAGGCTTGAGCGGTCATAAAATCGGTATGATTGATATTTACGACCAACACTCTTTTGTTGATGTACCCGCAGGCGAAGCGCAACACGTTATCAGCACTATGAACAAAAGCACTATCAAAGGCAAAAAAGTAAACTTGACTTTGGTAAACTAATATTTGATTTGATTAAAGAAATGGCGAGACTTCACAGGTCTTGCCGTTTTTTTTGTGGGGTTGTGTGAAACACTGTGAAGGTAGGCATTTGATTTATCAAATGCCTCATAAGGGCTTGTTCAAATTTTTTAGTAGTGCATTTTTAGCCCCAGCGGGGCGATATCTTTGTAGAAAAGCCGTTCCACAAGCAAGAACCCCGTAGGGGTGAAATCTTAAGATGTTGCCCCTACGGGGCTTCAATAACCTTAACAATGTCATGGCTACAAAGATATCGCCCCTACAGGGCTACCAAGCAAAGTTATTTTTGAACAGGCTCTAAACAAAAAAAAGTAGCGTTTATCGCTACTTAGTTGGTTTTATATTTCGCAAGAATAGTTTGGAAGCGCGGTTGCTTCGCATACTTTTCATATATCAAGTCATCGAGTTGTTCCCAAGCAGGAAAGCCATAATGCAAGGCGAGTTCAAGGTTTTTGTAAAATCCTTCATCATCTTGCTTAGCGGCGTAGGCTTCGGCAAGCGTACAATAAGCAAAAGAATTTTTGCTATCCACCAAAAGGGCGCGTTTTGCATATTCTATAGCTAAGTTAAAGGAATTCATAGGAAAAGCGGGATTAAGCATACAAATTTGGGGGGGCATAATGTCAGATTGTAAAATTTTACGCAAAGTTATCAATAAACGTTAAATGTATCAGGAGTAGGTCGTGATGCCTAATGTAAGATTATAGCAAAAAAAGGTACTTTTTATACATATAATATCATTATTCTAAGTACAAAGTGTTTACGTTGTGCGTTTTATCCGTTTTTTTATCCTAATTTTGCAAACAAAGGGCTATACCATACAAAAAGCAATAAAATGTGATGTTGTAATAATTTCTATGCTTATTGCTATACTTCTTGTAAACGAAACCATATCCTTTTTTGTTGTACTTAAAAATTTAATGAATTGTTAATGAGGAAATAGGGCTTCCCCCTAACCGCTACCCCGATATGGACAAAATCAAGTTAGACTCAATAGAAGAAGCTATCGAAGCTATCAAACGTGGCGAAGTCATCATAGTAGTTGATGATGAAGACCGCGAGAATGAAGGCGATATGATTTGTGCCGCCGAGCATATCACGCCTGAAATTGCCAACTTTATGATACGCGAAGCGCGTGGATTGATGTGCATTGGGCTGACTGAACAGCGTTGCGCTGAATTGAACCTCGACCTGATGGTAGGCAATAACACTGCCACGCACAGCACGCCCTTTACGGTTTCGGTAGATTTGTTGGGCTATGGTTGCACAACGGGCATCTCGGCACAAGACCGCGCCAAGACCATCAAAGCCCTCGTAAATCCTGCCACAAAACCCGATGAGTTGGGGCGACCTGGGCATATTTTCCCCCTGAAAGCACGCGAAGGAGGCGTTTTGCGCCGTACAGGGCATACTGAAGCCTCTGTAGATTTGGCGCGTTTAGCGGGCTTGTATCCTGCGGGTGTGTTGATTGAGGTCTTGAATGATGACGGCTCTATGGCTCGCCTGCCCCAACTTAGGCAAGTGGCGGATAAGTTCAACCTCAAACTTGTGTCGATAGAAGACTTGATAGCCTACCGATTGCGTACTGAGTCGCTCATTCACCGCGAAATTGGTGTGGAAATGCCTACAGAATGGGGCGACTTCGAACTCCTTGCCTACCGACAAATCAATACAGGCGACCTGCACCTCGCGCTCATCAAAGGACATTGGGAAGCAGACGAACCCGTTTTGGTGCGCGTTCACTCGTCTTGTGTTACAGGCGATATTTTTGGCTCTTGTCGTTGCGATTGTGGCGGGCAACTGCACAAGGCAATGGAAATCGTACAAAACGAAGGCAAGGGCGTAATCCTTTATATCAATCAAGAAGGGCGCGGAATAGGGCTTTTGAATAAATTGAAAGCCTATAAACTACAAGAACAGGGCTTTGATACGG
>RDXI01000236.1 GCA_004292795.1 Bacteroidota bacterium
CCCATCAAAGCAGGACAAATAGACGAAATGGCTCGCCTGTGCGAACTTTCGCCCTTGCCTATCGTACTTGATGAAGAATTGATACCCGCAAAAGATAAAATAGGTTTGCTCAAAACCATCAAACCCCAATACATCATTTTGAAGCCGAGTTTGATAGGCAGTAGGCAAGATTGTTTCGATTGGCTTACAACCGCTTCCGCCTTGAAAATGGGTTGGTGGCTTACCTCCGCTCTCGAAAGCAATGTAGGACTGAACGCTATTTGCCAACTGACTGCGGACTTTTTAGCTGAATTTCCTTTTGGAAAAGAAAATCCCCGCTTTCCGCAGGGACTTGGTACAGGTAGTCTGTATCACAACAACGTTTCTTCACGCCTGACTATGGAAGGGCAAGAGATTTTTATCCGCGAATAATTATTTGATACATGAAATGCTTAGTCCAACAAACCAAACACCAAATGTTCCACATACTGCAAAACTTGTTCGTAGTCTTTGTTTAGCACTTTTATTTCGGTAAGCGAAGGCAAGTGTTGTGCAAAGTAAACTTGGTGATTGATAGATTCCAAAATTGTACTCGACAAGGCGTGTGCAAACGGATAAGCAGGCGCGTATTCCAACATAATGCTTCCGAGTCTTTTGCACAGCGTTTTGTAGCTTCGGAAAAAGCCATATTTGTTTTCCTCATCTACGTGTTTGGTGTGATAAGCTTTAGGGGCTTCGCGTATCACAATGCGATGCAACGCGCCTTCGCTCATGTAAGGCATCTGATTGTCCTTCAGCATAGCGTTGATGAGCGTATGCAAGGCTATTTTTAGTTTTTCTTTTTGGTCTGTTACGTTGTGCGTTTCATAATCTATTTGGTAATCGAGCCAGCTCCAATACCAAGAAACTATATACACAAGTAAGTTGTGTTTATTTTCAAAATATCGATAAATAGAGGCTTCTGTAGATTCTATACGGGTAGCAAGTTTTTTAAAAGTAAACTCTTCAAAACCAAGTTCATCAATCAAATGAATACTATGACTTATGATTTTGCGCCCTAAGTCTGTCATTTCTGGGTCGCGCAAATAAATCTTGTCCGAAACGTTGATAACAATAGAGGTAGTATTGGATTTCATGTTTTGAAAGTGGAGTGATAAATATAATGCTAAGAAAGCGTAAAAATACAGTACAATCGTATGGGAATGTTAAAAAAAATATTTTTTAATCGTATTTTAATTTGTGAAATAGGCTTTTAAAAAATAATGTTTGTTGTTCCTCAAAACAACAAACATTTAGTTATCACATATTGTTTAGGCAAATTTTTATTTTACTCTTTTGAAGATGTAACCACCTTTTTCAGCTCCCCAAACTTGCTTGCCTGCCTTGTCCCAGCCTCTGTCCCAACTTATCATTTTTTGGGCATCAAGCGTAACCTCCGAAGTGGCATACGCCGCGCCTGACAATTCGCTTGGGCAAGTTTGTTTTTGTGTCGCGCCTGAAAAGCTCTTGCCTATTTTGCTCAAAAGCACCTCACAGCCTTGTTTGAGTTGGAGCGAGTCAGGAGTCAGGTTTTGCAAAGGTTCGTCTTTGGCATACTCGCCTGCAAAGCGCAAAGGTTTGTCTAAGGTATAAATATAGCTTACGATTTTCTTGCCTTCCTTTTTGAGTTGATACACACGTTGGCGATAAGGCTTTTCAGGTTTGCGGGCAGTGGCTTGTTCGACATAGAGCCAATATTCGCCTTTGCGCTTTTTCCATATAGGCGCGATTTTGAGCGTGATGTGAAAGAAGGCGGTATCTTGTTTTGCCTGTTCTTCGCTTGAGAAATGACCTTGCAAATATTGATACGCCAATTCAAGGTCTTTCGGTGGAGTTGCTTTGGGGGTAAACGAAAAGGATACAATTCCCAACACTGCCACAAGGATAAAAATAGGAATAATTTTTTTCATACACAAAGATAAGTGCGAAATATTGAAAATATCTTACAAATACTGTAAATTTGCATATTCCATTTTTTCAACCCCGCATGGCTCGTTTTTTTGATATATACCGCAACCGCACTCCTTTTATTGTTGCTTTTATTTTGGTTATTAGTGTTTTGATTATCGTAGCGTTTACCAGCATCTACGGCATCAATCGGTTGCTTGGTATGTCGAAAGATGCCAAAAACAAGCTCTTGCCTGCTGTAGTTACGGCAGAGGTTGCCGAGTATCTGACCGAAAACAGGCTTTATGTTGAAGAACACATAGCTTCAGAAGGCAATGCGAGCTATGCCAATTTTGAACGCTCTATTCGTGTGAATTACAAACGCATGGACTCGCTTCTGCTGAAATACACCGAAGAATATAGCATACGCGAAGCCGAAAGCCGTATAGGAAAGTATCGCGGAAAATGGCGCAGATACAAAGACCTCGAACAAAAAATATTGTCGCTTAGTAGGAAAGGCGACAAACGCCAAGCGCAAGTTATATTTTTGGGGCAAAGTGTTACTATTTTTCAAGAACTTGTGCGCACTTTAGGCGAGCTTACCAACAAGCACGTGGCAGAAGGCGAGGCAAAATATGTGGAAACGCAGGAAGTTGTAAACTCCATCAAGTTTGTGGTCTATCTGTCCATAGGTGGGCTTAAATTTTTATCAATAATATTTGTTCGTTGGGTGTTACAGAATAACAAACCAACAAACCAACAAACCAACAATTCAATCAATGACCATTTTAGCTATAGAATCCTCTTGTGATGAAACTTCTGCTTCAGTGTTGCAGGCAGGCAAGATACTTTCGAATGTGATTGCAAACCAAACAATCCACGAATTGTACGGAGGCGTTGTGCCTGAAGTTGCCTCCCGCGAGCATCAAAAGAATATCGTGCCTGTGGTAAGTGAGGCTCTTAGGCAAGCCAACATACAACCGCAAGACCTGACCGCCATTGCTTTCACGCAGGGACCAGGATTGTTGGGTTCTTTGCTCGTGGGCGTTTCGTTTGCTAAGGGAATGGCGTTGGGATTAGGGATTCCGCTTGTGGGTGTGCATCACATGAAGGCGCATATTTTGGCACATTTCATCGATGAACCTAAGCCGTCCTTTCCTTTCCTGTGCCTGACTGTAAGCGGTGGACACACGCAAATAGTGCGCGTGGAAAGCCCAACAGATATGCGTGTCATAGGCGAAACGCAAGATGATGCGGTAGGCGAGGCGTTTGACAAAACGGCAAAACTGCTCGACCTTCCCTACCCAGGCGGACCGCTCATAGACAAATACGCCCAACAAGGCAATCCTAAAGCCTTCGAATTCCCTACAGTAGAAATGCCCGCGCTGAATTATTCGTTCAGTGGCATCAAAACTTCTTTTTTGAATTTTTTGAAAAAACAAACCCATCAGAACCCTAATTTTGTGCAAGAGAACTTGCACGATATATGTGCCTCTGTGCAATATACCTTGATAGACATTCTTTTCCGCAAACTCAAACGCGCCTCACGCGAAACAGGCATCAAAGAAATAGCCATAGCAGGAGGAGTTTCGGCTAATTCGGGCTTGCGGACTCGCCTACAAGAAGAAGGCGAGCTTTTGGGTTGGAATACTTATATTCCTGCTTTCCAATATTGTACGGACAATGCGGGTATGATAGCGATGGCGGCATACTATGAATACGAAGCAGGCAAGCTCGCCTCCCAAGCCACGCAAGCGCAGGCAAGATGGGAGATAAAATAAAATTAACTTGCCTAAGTAGAAGTTCCATTTCTTAAAATTATCCTTTCGCTATAGGAACTTGCCTCAAAATAGTGTCAATGATTTGTTCTTGTGTGATGCCTTCTGCTTCTGCTTCATAGTTCAGCATAATGCGGTGATTGAAAACATCTTTTACCATTTCTTTGATGTCTTCAGGCAAGACATAGTTCCGTTCATCAAGGAAGGCAAGGGCTTTTGCACCCAAATTCAAGTCAATGCACGCCCTCGTCGAAACGCCATATTGGATAAAACGCGCCTCGTTTTTGAGGTTGTAGTCTTGCGGATAGCGCGTAGCATTTACCAACTCAATGATATAACGCTCCAAAGACTCCGAAATCGTAACCTTGTTTATTTCTCGCCTGATATTGAAAATATCTTGTTTCGACAACACAGGGCGAATATCGGGCTTGTAATGTATGTTGGTCATACGGCGCATTACCTCCAATTCTTGCTCTTTTTGTAGATAAGACACCCGCACTTTCATCATAAACCTATCTACTTGAGCTTCGGGCAAGGGATATGTACCTTCGTGTTCTACAGGGTTTTGCGTAGCCAATACCAAAAAAGGCTTGTCCAACTCGAAGGTCGTTTCGCCTATCGTAACTTGTTTCTCTTGCATAGCCTCCAAAAGTGCTGACTGCACCTTCGCAGGGGCGCGGTTTACCTCATCAGCCAAGATAAGATTGGCGAAAATGGGACCCTTTTTTACCTCAAAATCGCCTTCTTTTTGGTTGTATATCATTGTACCCACCAAATCGGCAGGGAGCAAATCAGGCGTAAATTGCAAACGTTGAAATTTCAGATTCAAGACACGCGACAAAGTGCGCACCGTAAGGGTTTTAGCTAACCCTGGCACGCCTTCGAGCAAAATGTGTCCATTGGTAAACAGCCCAATCAACACCCGACTCAGCATGTGGTCTTGCCCCACCACAAGTTTACCCATTTCGCGCAGGGCGCGTTTGATTTTTTTGTGGTAGTCTATTTTTTCTAAATCTTCCATAAAACAACAATTTGAACGGCAAAAATAGCAGTTTTTTTCAAATAACAGCTTTTTGGATAAAAAGCTGTTTGGAATGTAGGCATTTGATTTATCAAATTCTGTTGCGCAGAAGAGTATTTGATAAATCAAATGCTGTTGCGCAGAAGAGTATTTAATAAATCAAATACCTACATTTCTACAAAAAATGTTATATAACTTAACTTTTTAAAAATCAAAAGCTAAAGCACTTGCTTGTGCCTACTTGCCTCCCGTTTTTTCCTTGCGGGGTTGAGCATTTTTCACATACTTGTCTAACCATTGCGACATTTCCCAAGCCACGTGCATCACCGATTCTTTGGCTTGATACCCGTGACTTTCGTGGGGCAATACCACATAACGAACCGTTTTGCCGAGTCCTTTCAGCGCGTTGTAAAAACGTTCACTTTGGATAGGAAACGTACCCGAATTGTTGTCGGCTTCGCCATGAATGAGCATCAAAGGTTCGTTGAGTTTTTCGGCAAAGCTGAAAGGCGACATATCAAAATACACTTTGGGAGCTTCCCAATAATTGCGCTCTTCGGACTGAAAACCAAAAGGTGTGAGAGTACGGTTATATGCCCCGCTTCGCGCTATACCTGTAGCAAACAAGTCGCTATGAATCAGTAAGTTAGCTGTCATAAATGCGCCATAAGAGTGTCCGCCCACAGCAACCTTATTGCGGTCAATAATGCCTTGTTCTGCCAAATAATTGATAGGAGCTTCTGCATTGCTTACCAACTGTTCGATGAAGGAGTCGTTGGGTTCGTTTTTGCCCTCGCCTACAATGGGCATACTTGCATTGTCCAAAATGGCGTATCCTTGTGTAACCCAAAACAGAGGCGAACCAGAGAAAATGCTTGTGAATTGATAAGGCGAACCTTGCACCTGTCCCGCCGCGTCTTTGCTCTTAAACTCATCAGGATAAGCCCACATCAGCATAGGCAAGGGCGCGTCTCCTTTTTTCCAACCTTTAGGCAAGTACAATTCGCCTTGTAATGCCAAGCCATCTTTGCGCTTGTATTTCACAATTTGCTTCTCGATGCCTTTTAGTTGCGGATAAGGGTGTGGAAATTGTGTGATAGGTGTTACTTTATTTTTCTTCAAGTCTGCCAAATGATAGTTAGGGTTTTCTTCTTTCGATTGGCGCGAAATAATCACTTGTTGTTTTTTGATGTCCATGATAGCCACTACATATTCGTAGTAAGGAGCTTTCGACTGCCAAAGGCGCGTAGTTTTGCGGGTTTTGATGTCAAACTCATCAAAGAAAGGTTTGTCGCCTTCGGGAGATGCACCATCACCTGTTAAGTATAGCTTGTTGTTTTGGGTGGTCAGCACATACTTTCCTTGCGTGTTCCATTGCCCCATGAAGTCGCCCATGTCATTATAACGGTCTTCTGTCGAGCCTTCTTTGATAACTTGTTGGGCTTGCGTGGGTTTGTCGGGTGCGAAAAACGACATCACTTGCTTACGGTCTTTCCAACGGTATTCATACGTTACAGCCAACTCGCCATTGCACCATACCACGCTTTGAAAACGCATCGGGAATTTGAGGCTTGCCTGCGGACTGCCTGCGAAGGGAGCATCAAGGAAAAAAAGTTGGTCGCGGTGAGGTACTTCTTTTGCGGGGTCACCTTCATCAAGGGCTTCTACCCAAGTCAGCATCGCGGGCTTATCAGAACGCCAATCCAAATTGCGAACCCCTTTTCTTACCGCATCAAAGCCTTTAGGAATATCCTCTGCCAAAGGCAAGTTTGCCATTTCGCGTATTTTTTCGCCTTTCATGTTCCAAACTTCTTGCACACGCGGAAACTGCGACATAGGCACAAGATACGAAAAAGGACGCACCATATAAGAAACCAGCACATAATTGGCATCAGGCGAGGCAGAAACTCCTGTATAAATAGCAGGCTTGCCCATTTGTTGCGTTTGTTTGTCTAACGTGATTCGAACCAACTGCGAAGTGGCATAGTATTCAAACGTTTGTTCGTCATACTTGTTTTTGAGCATATCTTGGTAAGTACGATTTGCCGCTTTCTTGCCTCCCGTTTCCTGCACAATGGGACCCGAAGGCGCGATAGGCGCGACAGGCATTGCGTCACGATTAGCAGGTATTTGCTTGAAAATCAAAGTTTTGCTATCCGACAACCACGAAAAATTTGAGCCTGAAACATCATTCAGGTTGTAGTCCGTCAGTTGGCTTGCCTTGCCTGCCTGCACGTCTATGTACCACAACGCAATGCCTTCAGTCTGCACAGCAAGAAAAGCAATTTTTTGACCATCAGGCGACCACGAAACACTTTGAAATAACGCATTGGTAGGCAAGTCGTTTACACTTTTCTCTGCATTGGTTTCAAGATTTTTCAACTTGAAAGCTACAGAACCGCCAGAACGACTCTTGCCATTGTTGCGTGGATTGATACGCAAACCCGCCAAACGCAATTCGGGTTGTGCTATTTCCTCAATAGAAGGCAAGCCTTTTCTTTCGCTCAACAACGCCCAAGTCCGCGTAGGGTTTAGGCTCAAAGAAGGCGTAGGCGAGGCATTCATCAAGTCCGCGATAGCTTGCGGAGGCGTTTGGTAGGCAAGGTCGGTTTGCGCCATCGCATTTCCGAAGCCCAAAAATAACAGCGATAAAAAGTATTTTTTCATAATAAAAAAAGGTATATGGATTTGGTTTCAAAATTCGCCTAAATCTATCCAATCCTTCGCGGGTTCTTGCCTGAAGGCTTGGCGTGCATATTGGTCGGCTCGCCTCAATGTATCAGATATTCTATAAATAGACGACAAGCGCAACACCAAGTCGATGCTTGAGTCTAAGGCGGTCAGATGCCCTGCACTCACAAACACAGGTTTGATGCCATCTTGAGTACGCAACGCAACGCCTACCGTTTCTGTTCCCAACAAAACAGGCAAGGTTTTTCCGCGAACTTGCTCAAGTTCTCCTTCAAAGTGCAACAAACTTTCCTTCGCACAGCCCACTGTAGGGCGTTGAAGCATTACCCCAAGCCAACTCGCCACGCCCAATTTGCGCGGGTGTGCTATGCCATGTCCATCTATTAGCAATACATCTGCTTGTTGTTTGGTTTGGTTCTCCCAATATTGAATAAAATTTTGCAAAACGGGACCTTCACGAAACGCAAAGTACCCAGGTTGATAAGGCACATTCACAATCGTCTTGCCTACAAAAGTACCCAATAGCTCGCCTGCCAATGTCTGAAAATCACCTGCTACAAAAGCCTTATCGCCATCATACTGCACATCTAAGGCTAATATGCGGGTTTCGTCTGCC
>RDXI01000237.1 GCA_004292795.1 Bacteroidota bacterium
TTGTTTGTCTTGCCTGCTTTTTTGCTTTGCGGGGCAAGGTAACGATATGTGGGCATAAAATAATTCTTAACTTGCGCGTTTGTAGCACACCCTTTCTAGGGTGTGTTGCGCTACAATCGCTACCACGCACCCTAGAAAGGGTGCGCTACAGACTTTTGCTATAGGCACTTTAAAATTTATTTTAGTATAACTTGCAAAAACCTACCCTATCTGTTTAGAAAATGTAGGCAAGTAAGTATAATAGTGCTGACGCGGTGTGAAACCGAAGCGAATAAGCAAGTTGATGTAAGTTGTAGCACCACTAAAAGGGATACCCAATCGCAATGTTGAAATTGAATAACCTTTGATTGAAATAGCGCGAAGGGGCGTATTTGAAAAGTACCCACCGCGAGCCTTCTTCGCGTGCTGGGTCGTGGACTTTCAGCCCAATGTCGGTGCGGAACAAGATGAATGAAAAGTCCATGCGTATGCCAAAGCCTGTTCCTATGGCTATTTGTTCGTGGATTTTCTTGAGGTCAAACTTGCCTCCTTTCGTAGTAGGGTCTTCGCGTATGTTCCACACATTGCCCATATCGATAAAAGTAGCTCCTTCTATCCAGCCCTGATACAACGGGAAACGGTATTCGGCATTGGCTTCTATGATGATTTCGCCCGGTTTTTCTATGGCTTTGCTGGCTTTTATAGGTCGTCCATCGCTGTCGTATTGTCCAGATACGCCACCTTGCCCTATGCGCCTTGTGAGCCAAGCTCTGATACTGCTACTGCCTCCTGCAAAAAAATATTTTTCATACGGCAAAACTGCACTGCGCCCATACGGAATGGCTACCCCTGCATTGACACGAAAAGCCCAAAAACGCTTGTGTGGGCGCGGTATGTAGTAATGAAAGGAAGGATTGATACGGTAAAACTGGAAATAGGGCAAGCCCAAAATAGTGTCGTTGTTGTATTTGTTAAATTGCTTGTCTAAAAAACGCATGGTGTTGCCTCCCACTTCAGCAAGTATGCGGAAGTAGTAGGAATTTTTGGAGCGAATGTCTGTAGTGCTGTTGTAGGTATAAGTGAAGTAGGTGCTTCCCACAATAGCGTCTCCAAAACTAAACTTGAGTGGGTTTCCTTGACTTGCATAAAAAATTAAAGTGTCCTCAAATGCCTTTTCGAGTCTTGAGGTATTGATAACGCTTATTTCGGCTAAGGTAAGGTTGTAGGTAGCGCGTTTTAGTTGTCCTTTGTAGCTGATAGAACCCGCCAATGTGGAGCGCGTGTATTCTGGTCGGCGCGTGGCGACATAACTCAAGTTGAGTTTTGTGGTGGGATTGTAGCTGTAAACGTTCCTGCGCAAACCGCGTGGCATCAAAGGGCTTGGAAACAAAATGCGTGGGAAACTCAAGGAAACATTGCCCCCAATTTCGCGGGTAGTATAAACGCCCTTGCCTGTGCCTGTGGCACTTACCTGTCCGTCAAGCAAAAAGCGTAGGGAAGTTTCGAAAAGCTCTGCCCCGCCAAATACATTGCGGTTTTTGAGCGATAAATTGGCAGTCGGACCGGGTATGCCTTGCGCCACATTCGCGCCTCCTTCGAAGGTAAGTTGGTAGCGGTCAAGCGAACTGCTGAAAATGTGCAGGTGTAATTTGTTGCCTATGGTGTCCGTTTTTACATTCACGAACTTGTACATATCGAGCAAGTTCAGGGAGTTTTGGGTATCTATGATTTTTTGGGAGCTGTAGAGTTCGGTTGGTCGGAGGCGTATGCGTTTATCCAAGACATGATGCTCGTGTCGAAGCGTCTTGCCTACATAGATGTAATGAATTTTGCTCTCACGCGAGAGCAGGGTGTCGGGTTCGAGGTGTTTTTTGCGTGGCACGATTTGGTGCATATACACAGCATCAACCTTGTAAGGTTCGTGTTCGCCTTCTTCAGGATTTTCGATAATTACCTTCAGTCTTGCCTCCCGTTTGGCTTTGCGGAGCGAGTCTTGTTGGGCTTCGGTGTAGTTCGTATGGTGAAAGGTGGCGAATGTAGTAAAATGCGTGGTGTCGACTTCAAAGTTGATGTATTGGCGCGAAAAGAACATATAACCATTGTTGCGCAGGAGTTGCTCTATTCGGTAGCGTTCGCTGTCCAAGTCGCTTGTGTTGTAGTAAGCTCCTTTTTTGAGGTGTTTTTCGGTGTGGTGTTGGTAGATGAGCGAGTCTATAGCAGGCGAGCCTGTAACGTACAAAACGGAGTCTAAGTAGGTAGGCAAGTTTTCCGTGATGGTATAAATGGCGCGTTTGTGCATAGGCGCGGGAATGACCACTTCGTAACTTACCTGCCCCTGAAAAAAGCCTTTGGTTTTGAGGAGTTTACTCATTTCGATAGCGGTGCGCACTGTAGCCGAAGAGTCAAAGAAAACGGGTTTTTGCCCTACCACGCGCATGAGCCAGTTCCCTTCGGTTTTGTTTCGAAGGAGTTTTGTTTTTTTGTTCTTTTGCTTGTCTATGTATCGTTGGGCTTTCAATGAGTCGCCTTCGTTGTAGGCGGTGAGTATGTAGTTATTCCATTTTTCTTCTACTTGGTCTATTTTGAGCTGTACTTCATCGGGTTTGTGCCTTTTCTCGCCTACTTGATAGATAGCGGCTTTCGACCAAAACAAGAACTTGGTGTTGGGCTTTTGGCGGTGCATATACGCAAAGTCTTCGGCAGGCAAGATTTTATTGCCTTTCACGATAGGAGGCGCAAGCAAATATTGGTCACCTTTTTTCAGTTTGGTACTGATGCACGCGCTCAAGGTACTCACTACCAACATCAACACTAAATGTTTTATAGCCATAATTGCCACAAAATTAACAAATTATTGCAAACGCTTGCATATATTCGTACCGCTTAACAAGCCACTAACAAAGCATACACCGCATAACTATAAATTTTTACACAAAAACTTGCATTTCAAAATACTTTTTTCTAACTTTACGCTATCAAAAACAAAATTTGCTATATTTATGAGCAACGAAATTCAACCATTGCGTACCGTAAAACTCATTATGGTTACGGCTGACAACAACAACAAGTACTACGATATGCAAGAAAATGCAGATGGTACTTTCACTGTTACGTATGGGCGCGTAGGTGCGACTGCCACGAAGCAAAACTACCCCATCAGAGAATGGGACAAGAAACGCCGAGAAAAGATAAACAAGGGCTATGCAGACCAAACGCATCTTTTTGCAGAAGGCGGTAGCGAAATAGAGTTCGCCGACATCAGTGTGCCAAGCATACAAAAATTGATGAACGACCTCTTGCGCTATGCCAAAAAATCGGTAAGCGACAACTATACCGTATCGGCTGACCAAGTTACGCGCAAGCAGGTTGAGGAAGCGCAACGGATTTTGAATAGCCTTGTGAGCAAAATCAAACAAGGCATGGACACCAAAAGTTTCAACAGTGTGTTGTTGAGCTTGTACCAAGTCATTCCGCGCAAAATGTCGAATGTGAATAACTACCTCATCAAACAAGCCGACAATGACGCAGACATTGACAACATCAACAAACTCGTGAGCGAGGAACAAGCCACGCTGGACGTTATGCGTGGGCAGGTGGAAATGAATGAACGCAAGAAGGAGTCGCAAGAAGGCGAGAAACCCGAACCTATCAGCATCTTGCAAGCAATGGGCATCGAGGTTGTGGAAGTGAATGATGATGCGGTTATCAATCAAATCAAAGGGTTGATGCAAGACGAGTCGGACAAGTTTGTGCGTGCCTTTGCTGTCCGCAACGCCAAAACGCAAAAGCCTTTCGACGAATGGTTGGCGAGCAAACCCAACAAAAAACTGGAGCTATTTTGGCATGGAAGCCGTAACGAAAACTGGATTTCTATTCTCGAAAATGGCTTGGTGCTTCGCCCTACCAATGCCATTATTTCAGGCAAGATGTTTGGTTATGGCGTTTATTTTGCTGATAAGTTCCGTAAGTCGTTGAATTATACGTCTTTGCGTGGTTCGTATTGGACAGGCGGAAGTGCCAATCAAGCGTTCCTCGCCTTGTATGACGTTCACGTGGGCAATCAATTTCACATCAAGCATCACGAGTCTTGGTGTTATGAACTAAACGAAGAAAACCTCAAGAAAAAAGGCGCGGATTATGACTCGCTCTTTGCCGAAGGTGGCGCGGATTTGAGAAACAATGAATTTATTGTTTACAACCAAGCGCAATGCACCATTCGTTACTTGGTAGAAGTGGGTTAGGAATAGAAGACTGCTTGCAAAGGCAGTCTTTTGTTGTGCTAAGCGAGCAAAACGGGTATATTCCCAAATATATAAGATTTTTTGCCTATTTTTGCTGTTCGAAGCCAACAATATGAATATCGTAATAAGATGCTTTTTGTTATGCTGGGTGTTATGGGCGTGTGACCGCTACAATCCCTCTCATGAAGAGATTCCTGACGTGCCTAAGCGTCAGCAGGTCTATTCGGCGGAAGCCATGCGCCTCGTGGAGCGTATGATAGAGCAATATCCCAACGAACCTTTGTATCGTTACAAAAAAGGCATCATGCTTTGCGGAAAAGGCGAATGGAACCTGCCCTGAATACGCTACAGCGCGTATTGCCCAAATTGGAAAATGATTTCGAGAGTTTGGTCTTGGCAGGCGAGTTGTATTATCGCAACAAAGAATACGACAACGCCACCAAACACCTGAACAAAGCCCTCAAATTAGTGCCTCACGAAGCAGATGTATATTATTGGAAGGGTGTGGTTGCCTTAGCCCGTTTGGATACTGCCACAGCTATCCGCAACCTGAACCAAGTCTTGAAGCGCAAACCCGATTATGCCCTTGCCTACAATGCTTTTGCGGAAATGTATAACCGCTATGACCTCACGAATTTAGCTATAGAATATACCAACAAGGGGCTTGCCTACAACGCGCAAACTCCCGAACTTTATTTTACCAAAGCGGAGGCTTTTCGCCTAAAACGTTACTACGAAGACAGCGCGAGAGCGAACTATGAACGCGCTTATCGGCTGAATAGGAAGCTGTATTGGGCGGGCTATCATTTGGGCAAGTATGCGTATGATGCAGGCAAGTATGAGGAGGCAAGTCGCTACTTTGAGGCGGTCTTGAAGCTCGAACCCACGCTTGCCTACGCCAATTATTATTTGGGAATGTGCCTCAGAGTGCGTGGCGAAAAAGACAAAGCATTGAAAAAATTTGCCCTCGCTATGAAACAAGACACAAGGCTTTTGATAGCGGTAGAAATGTATTGGGCTACCAACAACGAAATCCAACAAGAGCGTTATTGGCGTTATGAGGACTCATTGCGCAAGGCAGGGCTAATGCCTGTCGTGGTGGATACTACTAAAGTGAATTGATTTGTTGAGTTATTTTTTTTATTTATAAATTGTGGAAATATTAACAGAAACCTTGCCTGTGATGGAGGCTTTTTATACCTTGCAGGGCGAGGGCGTATATCAGGGACACGCGGCATACTTCATACGCTTAGGAGGCTGTGATGTGGGCTGTCATTGGTGTGATGTGAAAGAGTCGTGGGACGTAAACGCACACCCACAACGCGCAGTAGGCGAGATAGTAGGCGAGGCATCGAGCATGAAAGGTCGCCTTGCAGTCATTACGGGAGGCGAGCCATTGATGCACGACCTCACCGCGCTTTGCGCAGAACTGAAAACGGCAGGCTTCCGTAGGCATATAGAAACTTCGGGAGCGTATCCGCTTTCGGGAGAGTGGGAATGGATTTGCTTCTCGCCTAAAAAATTCAAAAAGCCCTTGCCCGAATTTTATACCCACGCCCACGAGTTGAAAGTGGTGGTATATCACCCTTCAGATATTGCTTGGGCAGAAGGTTTTGCCCAACAAATGAACCCCGAATGTGCGCTTTTGCTACAGCCCGAATGGAGCAAATCCGACACAATTTTGCCTTTGTTGATAGAATACGTAAAGGAAAACCCGCAGTGGCGCGTTTCGTTGCAAACCCACAAGTTTATGCAAATTCCTTAGTACGAGGGATAGTAAAAGATGCCAACATAGCAATACCCGCTACTATTACCCCCCGTTACAAACGCCATTTCACACCCACGCGCCAACCAACCTGATAAGTCCGCAAATCATACAAACCACCTTTGAAAAGGCGCGTGTGATTGTTTTGAATAATAGGCTCTGCAAAAAACCTTTTGCGAGGCGTAAGTGCGTACCCTATTTGCCAACTCGCCTGTGTCATAAATTGATGCACGCCATAAGGCACACGATAACGCTCCGCGCCACTTTTGATATACAAATTCAAAGCATATTGATAGCCAATGCCTACACCCACCAGACTTTCCCAACGCCTCCAATGCAAACGATAATGCACACCCACCTCTGCCGATAGACTGTGATACACAAGCACATCACCCACCGCATTACGCGGAAGAATAGGCGTAAGATACACCCTATTTTGATAGGCAGAATCCACACGATAATTACCTTGCTCAATAGCATAATACACATAGTCCATTTGCAAGCGCGAGTATTGATATTGCAAACCACCATACACACCTAACCGCTTACCTAACCGCCTTTCTATCCGCCCTCCGATTTGATAGCCCCTATTTTGGGCAGTCATACGCTTATTAGCCACAAAATTCTCAATAAATATACTATCACGCGTGTTCGGTTTCACTATTTTATAAGCATAAATAGGCGCAACATAACCCGCTATTGCCCATTTACTCACACTATTCTTCTTTGCGTCCCACTTCCAAGTCGTATCTATGCGGTAGTTTGGAGTAGGCGCGTCAAATGTACTTTTAAGAGGCAAAACAGGCAAGCCATTCATAGCAAAAACAAGCCTATTTATCATACCTTTTTGTGTAGAGTCTATCGTTTGGGTAGGCAAGTTTGTAAATATACGCGTACTATCCTTACCTGCGTGTGTAGGCAAGTTCGCAAGTACATTCGCACTATCCTTGCCTGCTTGAGTAGGCAAGTTTATACGTATATTATTTGTACGATTGGTGTCCTTGCCTGCTAATATAGGTAAGTTTGTAAGTATGTTATTTGTGCGGTTGGTATCCTTGCCTGCTTGTGTAGGCAAGTTTGCAAGTATCTTGACACTATCCTTGCCTGCTTCAGTAGGTAAGCCTGCAAGTTTACCAATACTATCCTTGCCTGCGTAGGTAGGCAAGTTTGCAAGCACCTTAGAGCTATCCTTGCCTATGTAGGTAGGCAAGTTTGCAAGCACATCGAGGCTATCCTTGCCTACGCGGGCAGGCAAGTTTATACTTTCCGCCCCTTTATTTTCTTGTATGACCTTATGTTTAGCCGTTGAAGGATATGTTTTGTTACTAATACCTATAGTATATTGCTTTTGCATCACTAACCACGCGCCTATACCACTACCACCCAACATTATCCCTATACTCACACACCACCAAAGCAAAAAACGATACTTGTTTTTGCTTTTCCTTTTAACTGGCGGAATATGCGCCTGAAAACTCTCCCACGCAGGAGCGGGAGCGTCCCAATCCTCAAACTTCTTGCGAAATTTATCTTCAAATTCTTCTTGAGATGGCATATCAAACAAATGTTAAGTAATAAAATAGAAGTAAAAACAGACTTAATAGGCACTATCTAATACGCCAAACTTATCTGCCAACAACTTTTGCAGGGCTTTTTTGGCTTTAGCGTATTGATTTTTAGAGTTGCTTTCAGAAGTTTGCATTAAGTCCGCAATTTCTTTATGCGTATAGCCTTCTATAGCATACAAGTTAAACACAAACTTATAGCCTGCAGGTAGTTGTTGCACCAAAGCCAATAGTTCCTCGTGGCTAAGTTCATCAATAATTTTATTATGACTATCATCAAACTCTGTTTCAATATAAACTTCAGGCAAAGCAGTATAACGTTTTTGATGTTTATGATAATGATTGATAGCTGTATTGATAACAATTTTTTTTATCCAAGCATTCAATGTATCTATTTGCTGTATTGTATGGATATGCTCAAAAACTTTGATAAAAGCCTCTTGAAATATGTCTTGAGCCTCTTCTTTGCTCGCCCCATAGCGCATACAAATCCCCATTAAACGCCCTGCATAACGATTATACAAGAGTTCTTGCGCCTTAGGCTGATAAGATTTACACGCTTCTACGATTTCTAAATCGGTCATACTTGTTTGAATAACATACATACTATAAGCAAAAGCCAACACAAAGCCACTACTTATAAAACTTTCAAAAATATTATAGATATAGCTACTTAAATTATAGGAGTAGGCAAGTTAAGTATAGGAGTAGTCATTTGAATTATAGGAGTAGGCAAGTTAAATATAGAAGTAGCTATTTGAATTATAGGAATAGCCATTTGAATTATAGGAATAGGCACTTGAGTTGTACAAGTAGGCATTTAAACTGTATATATAGGCACTTGAGTTGTACAAGTAGGCATTTAAACTGTACATATAGGCACTTGAGTTGTACAAGTAGGCATTTGAACTGTATATATAGACATCTGAACTATATAAGTAGGCAAGATAACCAATACAGTAGGCAAGATAACCAAACTTACAATATTTAGCTTCAGCAAAACCTATAACCTTGCTGAAGCTAAACTTACTTACATAAACACATTAAACACTTTGAATATACCAACACACACGTCAATTTGTAATTGTTACTTTCAAGTAAGCAGTATCACAACTTCCACCCGCACAAATTTGATACGTACAAAACACTGTCCCCACAAAAGAAGGATTATTAGTAGGCAATTTATACACAATATTATTACCCACGATAGTAAAAGTACCTACACCTTGCGAAGGGTTTGGTTGTTGCGTGATTTGGAAACTTGCTATGTTCTGTGGGCAATACACATCATTCACTAATACAGGAAACGCAATAGAATCGCCTTGCATTTGCGTCTTAGGCACAGTTGTACTGTCATGCTTTGCATCAGTCGTAACACTACAGCCTGAAGAAGTGATATTCAAACTTACCGTACCCTGCTTTGAACTGCCATTGCTATAGGTAAGCTTGTACACAAAACTATCAGCGCCTGCATAACCTGCGGTAGGCGCAAACGTAATGCCCGTATAAGGGGTAAAGTTACTCAAAGTCCCGTGTGAAGGTTGCGTAACGACCTGAAAAGAGTTAGTTGTTAAAGAATCAGTGCAGAAAGAGTCATTTGCAAAAATATTCAAAGCCGTAGGAGTAGTCACATTGTAACTATCATTATTCACAGTAAGCGGACAAGGAGCGGCTTGAAATTGTAGATTGACCGCTACTACGCCATAATGCACCACATTAGGATTGCTTTGTGTAAGTTTATAGACAAAAATGTCGGGATTTGCTTGGCTTTGCGCACTTGATTCAAAACTATAAAGAAACTTGCTACCTATGTTATAGACCGTTCCACGTTGCGGAGCAACTACTACGGCTAAGGTCGTAGTATCTACTTGTGCAGTAGAACAAAAGAAGTCATTTGCCAATACATCAACTAACACATTGTTTGATACACCCTGCACCACATTCAAATTTACCACATCAGTTATCAACTGCACACAGCCTTGCGTACTGTCTGTAGGCGTATTTTGAGGCACAATCGCCACTTGTACCTGATACGTAGCACAATTATTATTCATACAAACATCATACGAGATAGTTTCCGTAGCAGTCGTCACATTATTGGCAGGCGAGTAAATCAACAAGCCATTACCCACGAATTGCGCCGTTCCATGTGATAAAGTACCCTTGAGTGTCAAAGATGTTTGGCTCGTCAAGGTATGATTTTTAGACAAATCAATAGCAATAGGGGCTTTAGCCTTCGTTTTATATTGCGTAGTAGGTTTGGGCGCGGGCTGTTCATCAACCGCTATGCGGTCACAAGCCGTAAACGTGCTTACACCCAGCAGTACCCAAAGGCACACAAAAGAAAATAACAGGGACTTTTTCATAAGAGAGGAGATTAAGTTGTCTTTCAAAAACCTATACCACGCCCAAACAAAAAAGGTCACCTGCAAGACGAAAAAAAAAATAAATTATACTAAAATAACTCTTAACTTGCGTAAAAAAATACCACAGAGGTACGGAGAACCACAGAGCTACA
>RDXI01000238.1:0-2385 GCA_004292795.1 Bacteroidota bacterium
CAAGTTCTATAATTTCCCCATTGTACGTATTAACCAACCAAAGATTAGCATAATCAGGATACCAAGCCTTTATATCGCGCCCTTGCAAAATAGGTTTTAGTATTTTTGCACATTCAGGCTCTTTTGCTACAAGCTCCTTTTTCTTCCAATCAGGAATAATAAAACAGCCACCCTCTTCTAAATCACCATTAAAGCCTGTCAAAAGTCCTCTATTTATTTCAATCTCCCAAATTTTCTTGCCTGCTTCGTCAGTAGCATTTAGGGGAATACCTTGCGCCTCAACTTTGCCTTTGATGTCGAAGCTGTTTTTTTCCTCGCCTACTATCCATGCATTTTCGTTGAGGGAGGCGAGCTTGTAGGCGTTTTGGCTCACAAAATCCTGTATGCCATCTTCCAGCTCGAAGCCCTTGCCGAGTTTGGCGGCGAGCAGTTGGTTTTTGGAGGGCGTAGGCTTGCCTGCAGGCAAGGAAACCTTGTTTTGGAGTAGCAAGATGTTTGTGTCCACCGTAGCCGACTCGAACACCTGTACGCTCCCAAAGTCCACAAGGAGCAAAGGCGTAGTGCGTTCTGCGAAGAAGCTCCGCGTGCTTTCGCCATAGTTGGCACGCATCCATTTGTTGGACGTAATGAGGCACAAGAAGCCGTTTTTTGCCAATAGCTTGAAGCCCCGTTCATAAAAGAGCGAATAAAGGTCGCCCATGCGCGTGTAGGTGTCGTATTGTTGGGCTTCGAGGGAGCGTTGGTCTTTCACCAATTTTTGTATCTGTACGTAGGGCGGATTGCCCAACACGAGGTCGAAGCCTTCTTTGATGCCAAAGAACCACGTAGGATTGAAAAAATCGGCTCTCACATCAGGGTTATAAGGATTCCAATGCGCCAATTTTCGGGCAGTTTCTTTGTTTTTTTCGTGAATTTCTATGGTTCGTTTGGCTTGTCGTATCTGTCTTTCGGCTTCTGCAATGGCATTTTTGATAGCCTCTTCTTTTCCTTTGGTGTTTTTGCCGTTCTTTTTCTCTTTGTTCGTGGCTATGATGGCTTGCAAGTCCTTTATTTCTTGGTTCAGGTTGTCTATTTGCCTTTGCAGTTCGTTCTCTATGATGGCTTGCAGGCTTTCGCGTAGTTCATTTTCTTTTTCTTCTATTTTCTTCTTCTTTTCCTTATTTTGCGCGAGGAAATACTCCTTTCGTTGCGCCTCTATCTCGTTTCTTTTCAGTTCCACGCTACTTTTTATCCATTCTGTAGGCGGTTCTTCCAGCGCGAGCAGGGCATTGGCAGTAATGATTTTGGTTTCGAGGTTAGGCAACGGTTCTATGCCGTAGTTGTGGGCTTCCCACTCTATTTTTTGCTCAATGACAAGCGTAATAAAGAAGCGTAACTTCGTGATTTGCGTGGCTACAGGCTGAATGTCCAAGCCATAAATACAGTTTTGGATAAGGTACAATTTTTTGGCATAGTCATATTCGTTGAGCCTGATGTCAAACTCGCCTGAAAGTTTGGCTATTTCTTCAGCATATTCTTTCTCCATGTTGTCCAGAAGTTTATCTACTTCCTCAATACCTTGCTCACGCAATTTGTCGATAGTCAGTTGTGTAATGATTTCACGATTTTTTTCGAGTTCTTGCTTTTTGGGCAAATATTTGTCAGCCAAGAGCGTGATTTTTTGGCTATAGGCATCTTGTTTTTTTACTTTTATGAGCGGTTCGATGAATTGGTTTTCGCGGTCAAGTTTGTTCAGCACAAAGACCAACTTATGCAACACGCCCATAGGAAACGCACCCGAACCACACGCGGGGTCGAGGATTTTGAGGTTATAAATGGCTTCAATGAGCAGTTTGGTTTCTGTGGCAGGCAAGGGATTGCTCACTGTGTTGTACGAAAGCAGTTGTCGCAAATCCTGTTCTATTTTAGCAATCTCTTTTTCAGTAATTTTAGGTCTTTCTACAAGCGTAGCCTGCACCGCCTTCGTTTTGCCAAAAATATCGCCTTGCACCGAAGGAATGTACGTAGCAAAGCCCTTGCCTGCATTGGCATACTCCACAATTTTGTCCTTCAGGTAGGCAAGGAGCGTTTCTTCCACCATATAATCCACGATGTCGCGTGGCGTATAAAACGAGCCAGAGCTTTTGCGGGCAGTATCAGCCGTATCGGGGTTGTAGTAGGCAAGCAAACTCTCAAATATTTTGCCCAACAGTTCGGGGTCGAGAGCCGTTTCTATCTCAAGCGGTGTATTTTCCTCTACCGTGAACTTGTACCTTTCCAAGATACGCACAATGCCATGCACGAAGTCATACTTTTTGTTTTTGTTTTGGTATGCCTCGCCGAGTATCTTTTGGATAGCCTCATCAGTTTCTTGTTTGCTCTCTGCCCCAGCAGGCAATTCCCTGA
>RDXI01000238.1:2397-7942 GCA_004292795.1 Bacteroidota bacterium
AGCCAACTTTCGCGCTCTTGGGCGTTGGTGAAGCCATCTATCTTTTCCGCCTTATCATTGCCCTTGTCCAAACACTCGAACAGCCCGCCATTCAAAAAAGGCGTAGGGCTAAAAATGGCTTTTATGGCTTGCTCGTCTTGGTTTTGGAAGTAGCGTTTGTAGCGATAAATGTCCAATACACCATTTTTCTTGTCGGGTTTGCTTGAACTCTCATTTTTCACAAAACTTCGGCTGTCGATAGGCTTGTTCAGCGTAGCGAAAAAGAGGTTTTGCAAAATAGCTTTGTAATACACAGAGTTTTGCGCATCTTGTGCTTCAAAGTCTATCAAGGCATTTTGCAGAAAATCCACCTTAAACAGTTCTTTGTTTATCAACCCTTTTTCTTTGATAAACCACACAAACACAAGGCGCGTTATCATACGAATAATGGCTATTTGGTTTGCCTCTTTTTGCAAAACTATGTTTGTCTTGCCTTCATTTTCGGGATATGCTTTCAGGTATTCAAACGGAAAACGCGCAGTAGCACTCGCCCAAAAGTACCAATTCGCTATTTCCTGAAAAAATCGCCTGTTGAGTTCTTTGGTATCTAAAGTTTTGCGCCATGCTTCGTGCAGTTCATTAAAATTTTTGGGCGTGTATCTGACTTGCAGGGTAGGCAAGGCAAGGTCTTGTAAAATCTCAAGATGCGCTCTATGCGGGTTTTGCGCGTCTATGTCCTTGATGAGCGTAACTTTTTTGAGTACATCTTTTCTTTCGTCTTTTTGGTTCAGCCTTCGGTTTATTACGCCTATGCTCGCCTTGCCTGCCTGCACAAAAAGCACAATGACAGGCATACCAAAGGGCTTGTTGATGAGGCGCGTAAGCGTGGCGAGCGTTTCGCGCTTGTAGTTGCGGTCTTGCAGTCGGCAGGCAAGGAATAAATACGATTGATATTCGGAAGCATTGTAGGCATTGGTAGCAAACATACTTACCTTCGCGCTCATATCCTCTTCTGTTATTTGAAAAACCATACACACCTCTTGCACGTAGGGCATAGCCTCCGCTTCGGCTTGGGTAGGCAAGGGCGTTTGTGCCTTTAGTGTTTCCCAATCGAGTTGATTATTTGTCTTTTGGCTTTGGTAGCCGAGTGTGTTCCAAAAGTCTGTAGCGGTTTGTTGTAAGTCCGCCTTCGCCACAAATTTCTGTAGGCTATTTTGTATAGGTTGTAAGAGGTCTTGCATAGGAAGTAGAAGGCTGTAAATTGCAAAGATAATAGGAATATCGATATGTAATACAAGGTCTTGAAAATAGATAAATTGGGACGATTTATCGATGTAAATTTGTTCCAAAAAAGATGCCTCTCAACATCTCTGTTCTTTGCTCATCAGTATTTTATTTCTGATTATTTGGCAAAATGATAGGCAAAGGCTTTTGTGCCAAAAAGAGCTACAAAGTTGCCAAAAAGCCCCTCAAAACGCTGGAAAAGCCCCCCAAACGTTAAAAAATGGTAAACGAAAAACCCTCTAAACAGCGCGTTTAGAGGGTTTTTTACAGTTGGTTGTCAATTAGTTGTCAGTTTTATATCAAGAATTTGTATCGTCAGAACTCAAATTTACCCCCATTTTTCGCAAATAACCCTCTGTTTCTTCTAAGGTCTTATGCCTACACATCATTTGAATTTTACGCAAATCTTGAAGATTTTTAGCTTTTTCAGCTAAGGCGATTGCGCCTGAAGGTTTATGGCTGTAAAATGTATAACGCCTATCATTCAATTCGGTAAGCTCTAATTCTTTTAGAATTTTCCTGTGTTTGAGGTAAAAAATTTTCGTGGGTGGGTATGGCTTAGGGCTTGGTTTGCCCTCCTCTCCCAATAAATAATATTCCGCAGGATATTCACGTAATTTGTACTCTTGTATGATTGCCTCCAAACTTGGTGCAATAGGTACGGCATAACTTTTACCATTTTTAGCATTGGAGGCAGGATAAAATATATCTTTTTCTCTAATATTGCCTATTTTGAGGTTTTGTATCTCCTCATAAGGTCGAGCAAGGGTGTAGTACACAAATTGGCACAAAAGATATAACTGTGTTTCGCCTAACTCAAGCATTTTATCTAAAATAGCTTGCCTTTGGGTGGGCGTAAAAGGATAGTTTGCACTTGATTCAATGGTTCGCAGAGGTTTCACGCCTTTGGCGGGATTTTTCGTAATCCAATCATTTTCTATGCAATAGTTGAAAAAACAGCTCAAAACACGCGCATAATAGTTGCAAGTAGTTGCACTCACTTTCGTTTTGATAGTTTCCCTGAAAGAAAAGAAGTCTTGCTTATCCACTTGGCTCAAAGGCTTATCAAGCAATGATGCGCAGTTTTTTTCCATGATGCGAAAAACCGCATTGATAGCTTTTTTCATTTTGGGTTGCAGACTTTTAGACTCGATATAGCTTTGTAGGTTGTCCTTTAGGCTTTTATCTTGTGGCAACGCGGGAGGCAAAGGTAATACCTCTTTTTTCTCAATATGTAGCCCCTCTTTCATTTTGCTTTTGATGTCTGCTACAAATGTTCGCGCCTCTCGCAATCTCTTGTCATAGTTTCCCCTATTTTTGGAGGTGGGGCAAATCGTTTTACGGTTGCGCTCATACTTTCCTGTATTGATGTTGTAAAGATAGTAAGTTATAACCCATTTTTTTGAAGGGTCTTTGCCTCTATCATTCAGAGTAGGCAAGTGTTTTTCAAGGTATGTTATGGTTACTTGATTATTCATTTTTTTGTACTTTTTTGATATTTGACTAAAAGAAAGAATTAGAAAAACTAAAAAAATTGAAAAAAAAACTAAAAAAAATAGTGTGTTGGGGACACCCCTCAAAAAACACCAACATTCTCAACATCTCAACAACTACTTTTGAGTTTTTCAACTTATCAACATTCTCAACGTTTTTGAAAACTTCTCAACAATCTAAAAAGAAAAAAAATGCTTCTATTCTTTGTATTCCTACTTTGTTGAGATTGTTGAGAATGTTGATAAAATAAAGGGTTGCTGAAAAAGTACCTTTTTTTAGTGTTTTTTTTTCAAAAAGGCAGTTCTTCGTTGTTGATGCCTGTTGATGTTGTTGATGTTTTTGGAGTTTCGCCTTGTTTCTTGGTTCTTTGGTAGTAATCCCCCCAACTTAGGAAATTTTGTACTTTTACAAGATAATGCACATTGTTTCTTTTTTGAGGTTGTGGCAAAGTTTCAGGGGCAATATCACTGTCCCAAATTTTGAAGGCACTTAGGCTGTGGTATTTGTAGCGGGCTGTGGTTTTGTACTCAAACTTGTCTTGAAGCTCTCTTTTGATGATGTCCCTGATGCCTTGTTTAGATGCGTATTTCGAATCGTTTTTCAGTTCTTCATACAAATCATCAAGACCAAAATATAGCTCAATTTCAGTATTGTAGGCTTCAAAAGTTTCCCTTACAAGGGCAAGCAAAGCACGTTCTATAGGACTTTTGGAGGCTTCTATGACGCGCTCTAACTGTTCGGTGTGTAGGTCGTTGGCATCAAAATACATACGCCCTACACGCTCATGTACCAACTTGCGTTGGCTGATAAAATGCAGAAAGGCGGGAATTTCCTTGATTAAAATATCCTCAAGATTAGGAATATCTTGCTCCAAATGATTGATTTTCAACACCAAATAGCGTGTTTCTCCCTTGCCTATGTTGATGAAGTTATCCTCATTGTTAGAAATGAAAATGAACTTACCTATGAAATCTTGTGCTGTGTGTGCCTTGCCTTTGGCATTGACGATTATTTTCCCTGTTTCGGTACTCATACGCTTTACGGCTTCCGACACCATGCGTTTTTCTATTTCGGTTTCATCAACCACAATCAAAAGCCTTGAAGCATAAAAATCGTTAAAATCGCCTCCCAAATCTCCATTACCCAACTTGCGCCCATTTTGTCCATAGATATTGAGTAGCCATTGCCCGAAGGTACTTTTGCCTGTGTTCCGTTCTTGTGATACAAGCCCTAAAATAGGCAAGCGTTGTGTGGGTTCTGTGTAGAGCAGTTGCAGGTAGTCTAAGCCCAAATCATACTTATCGCCAAAGATGTGCTTTATCATAGCTAAGGTATGAGGGCAATCGCCCTGGGCGGGCTTGTGTGGCAGTTCAAAATATGTGTTGTAGCATTGGGCTATCACTTGTTTGTAGTGGGTATGGTTTGGCACAAGGCAAAATGCCTTGTACTTGGGAATGTCATAAATAGCATCACTCCCAAAGTCATCTTTGATAGTTTGTTTGTGGCGCACATGAAAATCCGTTTCGAGTGTGCCAAATTTATTGGGTACGGACACCAACTCATAGTACGTATCCCCTACCCTGAAAAATTTAGCCAATTCTTTTTCCCTTTTTTCCTTTTGGAGTGCCTCCAATGCTTTTTCTTTGGCTTCTTTTTCTGCTTCTCTTCGTAGTCTTTTGGCTTCTTTTTCTGCCTCACGTTGCAAACGTTTGGCTTCTTTTTGCGCCTCTTTGTCGGATTGAGGACTTGCCTGTGTAGTTGCCTCTTCGGTAGGCAAGCCTTCACGCGCTCCATTGAGTAGCCACTCCTTGATGATGATTTTTTCGTAGCTATCCACAAGGTCGGCAAAATCTTTGGTCACAAATTCGGGTTTGTAAGGTAGGTAAGAGAGTCCGTATTCTTGAGTTTTGAGTGCGTTTTGTGCCTTGCCTGTTTTGTCGTTGTCAAGGCATAGGAAAACATCATGCTCATTCTCTACCTTGCTTCTTAGTGTTTCTAAATCGTTTGCACTAATTTTTTGCCCTGCATTATCAAGCCCTACAGCATAAATGCCAAACGCGCTAAAATGTGCCACGACTGCCATTGCGTCCTTCAGTCCTTCCACTATCACAATTTTTGCGCACTTTGCGGGCAACTGCTCCAAACCCCACAAAATATTGCTTTTGGTGTTCTCGCCTATCCATTGCCATTTATATTTTTTGTCTTTGGGCTGATACTTTTTAATGCCTTCATTGTTTGGCGAAGTATAGGCAAAGGCAAGTTCAGGCGTATGTGTTTTGATTTTTTCGCCTGTTTCTATGCGCATCAAATCAAAGGACTGCAAGGGCTTCACGCCATATTGCTCAAGCAATGCCTGTGCAATGCCAAACTTTGCCCAATACCCCAAATGTGCATCACTCCAAACGCCAAAAGAAGGATTAGCCAAACGGCTTGCCTCCCTCCTTTCCTGTTCAGTGGGTTGTGGCTTAGGTGTGTAGGTTCGTTTTTGGTAGGGCGTACTATCATAGTCATGGGGCAAGTATCTATATTCTTTGCCCAATTCTGTAACTGCTTGTTGCCAACCTTTCCCACCTTCCAAACCATGCGCTTTCATATACGCATTTACGGCTGTGTAGTGTTCGCCTGTGCTGTAGTTGTGAATGTGAGTACCATACGTTTTATGGTTCTCTCTAAATACTACTGAAAGATTTTTGGTATCATCAAACAGGCGCACAACGCGGTTATTTTTGGGAACTTCGCCCAATAAGTCTTGGAAGATAGAGAGCGCATTATCTTTGTCTAAGATGTT
>RDXI01000239.1 GCA_004292795.1 Bacteroidota bacterium
TGTTCTTCGGTCAGGCTTTTAAGCTGTGAAGCCTTCAGATTGCCGTAAGCGGGTTTCTTGCCTGTCTGCACCTCGCGCAGGCGGTCAAACACCTTGCTTTCATACCTCGACTGTGCGGGCTTTTCGGCAGAACATTCTAAGATAGCCAATGCCTTGAAATATTCAGCAGGCAAGTTGCGTTCTGCGCAAATCTCCTCGATTTCCTCTGCATAATTGGCGCGTAACTTTGCCAAATAATACGAAGTATCAATCTCTGATGCCTCGAAGGTAAGCCCACTTGGAAAATACCACAAATAAATGATATACACCAAGCCAATAAGCAATATCCAACGCAATAGTTTTTTTTGCATACTTTTTTATAAAATTACATCAAAAAACAATCAAAAAACAAACTTGCCTACCCCTCACCCTTCCACCCTTCCACCTCTCAACCCCTCAACCCTTCCACCCCATTCAATCAATCGGCTTTGCCTTTTGGGGCGCGCCTTCTTTTTGAGGCGTTTCCTCCACTACAGGCTTCTCGAGGCTCTTATAATCCACAAAACTCTGCACAAGGTTACTCAACGAAGGGCGCATATAGAGCGTAACACTCAACAAAACCGCGCCTACCAAAATAGCCGCCGAAATATTGTTGTTTTTTATTTCCTGCACCTCGTCGAGCTTGGCAGTAGCCGAGATAAAAACGTAGAAAGCTGAAATAATAAGCAAATAACTGAAAACCAACGAAATAGCATAGAACAGCAAAAAATACCCAAACGAAATCAAAAACATTTGGAAGGTGAACGTTTGATGCGCTATCGCCATAGTGCGCAAAGCATCAACAGCAGGCAAGATGCTAATTTCGACCAAAAACAAGACGCAAAAAATCAATACGCCCTCGAATATTGCCAAAGCAATATTGCCATTGCGCACTAAGTCAAAAAAATTAACTTTCAAAACAGTATTGTTCACTACTTTGAGCGTAATAAAGACCGTCAGAAGCCCAAAACTAAGAGCCAATGCCATTTGATATGTAGTCAGAATAAGCAATTCGATGTTCATACAAGGATTTGTTTTTGCCAAAAATAGCTTTTTCTTGGGAAAAGTTACTATAAAAACAGCTTTTTTTATAAAAAAGCTGTGAAAAAAAGCTATAAACATAGCTTTTTTTATAAAAAATGTGAAAAAAAGCTGTGAAAAGAGCTATGTTTATAGCTTTTTTATAGATATTTGCTTCACAAATAGACAAATACGAAGCGTATATCAATTCAAACAAAATTGGAGTGGTTATTGCAAATACCTTATTAGCTTATGAATATCATTCGTTACATTCGCGACTTCTTCAGAAACCTGCGCCTTTTCTATAAATTTCAAATCGCGCTTTTCTTCGTTTCGACCATTACACTCTCTGTAATGGGCTATTTTGGCTATACAGAAGGCAAAGACCTATTGAAAGAAAAATCTTTCAATATGTTGAGAATTATGGCAGAGAACAAACGCAAAACCATAGAAACCTACTTCCAAACGCTCAAAAACCAGATTACTACGGTTTCCGAAAACCCAAGCACGCTGGAGGCACTGAAGGCATTTCAGGCGGGTATGCTCTCGCATCAACCTATAGGCGAAGCTGAAAAAAAAGTATTGGAGCGGTATTATAGCCAACAGGTATTGGATATGCTCATTTACAATTCTTTGCAAAAAGAATGGCCAGAAAACTATGTGCCAACCAAACCACAAGCACAAGCCTTGCAATATAAATACATAGCCAACAACCCTAAACCGTTCAATTTCAGGCATTTATTAGAAATTTCGGCAGACGCGCCACAAGCTTACGATGAAGCGCACAAGCAATTTCACAGGTCTTTCCTGACCAACAAAACAGCCTTCGAACTTGCGGACATATTATTGATAGACAAAAAAGGGAATGTTGTATATTCGGTTGCTAAAAACATTGATTTTGGTCAAAACCTGCTCACAAGCCCGCTACGACACAATGGCGCAGGGGCTTTGTTTCAACGACTTTTGCAATCACACGAAGAAAACAGTGTACTTTTCCGTGATTATGAACACTACATTCCCAACCAATATATCCCTTCTTGCTTCATAGGCACGTCTATTTATGTAGAAAATCAGGAGCTGGTAAGCAGGAGAGAAAAAATAGGAGCTATCATTTTTCAAATATCCAACGAAAAAATAACCTCTATCCTTACCAATAACCAAGATTGGGCAGGCGAGGGCTTGGGTGTTTCAGGCGAGATTGCCTTAGTGGGTCCTGAATTTAAGCTCCGCAACAACACGCGCCGTTTCTTAGAAGACCCCGTTTTTTATCAAAATGCCTTGTTGAATAGCGAAAGAGATACTGTAGCAGTGGAGCGCATCAAACGCCAAAAAACAACCATATTGCACCGAAAATACCAAAACCAAGCCACGATGGACGCTGTAAATGGCAAAAGTGGACAAAAGTTGAATACTGACTTTTTGGGAAGTGAAGTGCTTGATGTGTTTATGCCTATCGATATTTTGGGTGTGCGCTGGGCAATGATAGCTGAAATGGACGGTACAGAAGTGTTTAGTTCTGCTGAGGTATTTCGTGTAAATCTGTTGGCAATTTCAGGTATTTTATTTGTGTTGGTAACGCTTTTGGGCGCGTATTTGGCACAAAGTCTTGCCAATCCTATGCGCAAAATACAACGCGAAATTGCGATGCTTTCCGAAGGTGTCTTTCCTAAAATATCTTCAAGGGTTTATCATGACGAATTGGGCAAAATAGATGCTTCGTTGAACGTCCTCATCAGCAATATGCGTGATGTAGCCAAGTTTGCCGAAGACATAGGCAAGGGCAATTTCGACTCGCCTTTCCAAGCCCGAAACGACAAAGATGTGCTTAGTAACTCGCTTGTGAAAATGCGTGATAGCTTGAAACAACTCGCCATCGAGGAGGGCGCGAGGAGTTGGGTAAACACAGGTACGGCTATGTTCTCTAACATTTTGCGTGAAAGTAGTGATGACTTACAGCATTTAGCTATAGCAAGTGTTACGGCATTGGTGAAATATTTGGAGGCAAATCAAGGTGTTTTCTTTTATTACCAAGAAGATAAAAAATGCCTCGAAGCCATAGGCACGTATGCGTATGACAAAGAAAAATATTGGAAAAAAACGATTTTGGTAGGCGAGGGCATCGCAGGGCAGGTTTTCTTAGAAGGTAGCACTGTTTATTTGACTGAAGTTCCTGAAAGTTACTCCAAAATAACGTCTGGCTTGGGCTATGCTCGACCTCGCAGTGTGTTGGTCGTGCCTGTGAAGTCTAACGAAAGAATTTATGGGGTGATAGAAATTGCCTCGCTTGAGATTTTGGACAAATTGCGTGTGAAGTTTGCCGAAGATATGTGCGAAAACATTGCGGTAACTATTTCGCGCATCAGAACTGCCGAAGAAACGCAAAAACTGCTCGAAGAATCGCAACGCGCCACCGAACAACTCCGCCAACAAGAAGAAGAAATGCGCCAAAACTTCGAGGAATTGATGGCGACACAAGAAGAAATGCGCTTGCGCCAAGAAAAATTGGACATCTTGCTACATGGGCAAGTCCAAAGCCAAAACAATGAACGTATCTTGCAATCGTTAGACGTGGACGAAAGAGGACACACGCCTGAAGACCGTATACGCGAAGCCATTGAACGACAAAAAGCCCTCTTAGACAAAACCTATCAACAAAACCGCGAAAAAGAACAGAAAATCCGCGATAAGATAACCAACTAAAATATGCGCCTATACCTCATACGCCACGCAGAAAGCGAAGCCAATACACAACTTCATTTGGTAGGTGGACAAGTAAACGAAGTTCCGCTTACCTCCAAAGGCAGAAGCCAAGCCGAAGCATTGGGGAAGCGACTACAACGCCAACAAATTCGTTTTGCAGAAGTGCATAGCTCAACAGCTGTGCGTGCCTCGCATACTGCGCAAATAGCCTGCGGAATCCTTGCCTACGACACCGCGAACATACAATATACGGACAGGCTTGTAGAAATTTCGCAAGGCGAATGGACAGGCAAGTTGCGTGCTGAAGTCTATACGCCTGAAATGTCTGCCATTATCCGCCAAAATCCTTGGGAGTTCAAACCGCCACAAGGCGAGTCGCAACGTGATGTGGAGGAAAGGGCGTGGCAATACTTAGAACAACACATTTTCAGCAAGACGTGGGCGCAAGACGACATCATAGCCGTATTCGCGCATGGGATTGTGATAAAATGTATCATCAAACACTTCTTAGACTCTAATCCACTGATGACGTGGAAAATCAACCTCGAAAACACGTCTATCACTGCCTTCCAATACAAAGAACCGCATGGTTGGTATATGGAATGGGTAAATGATGCTTCGCATTTGTTGTAACACAGACAGTTTTTTGCGAAAAACCTTGCTGTAGATGTGCGTTTCACCATCTTCGTGGGCTTGTTTCAAATATGCGTATTCAAATTCATCTTCCTTGCCTGCTTCCTGATACACTACGTATAGCTCGATGCCCAATTTCGCCTCATCAAACATAGCGTGGACTTGTGCCAATGCCTCGCGCACACGCCAAAGGGCATAACTTTTGTCTTGCTTGCCTGCCACTTCTATCTCTATGCTTCGTTTAGTGCGCATTGCCTCTATGTGTACGCGCTGTGCGCCGTAGTGCAAGATTGCGCCATTTTTCCAATACAACTCGCCTGCTATGTGGGTGTGTTGGCTTACCAAAAAATACGAAATGTAGTCATTGCGCCAAATATCGTACTGAAAGCGCACCTTGAGCGTGTCGGTTTCTTGCCATGCTTGCTTCATGGCTTCGGGGCGGTTCACATCAAACAGACTTGGTATCAGGTAATAGCACTTGCCTACGCTGTCTTGCCTGTAGGCGAGCTTAAAACGATTCATCATCTCCATAATGAATCCACTTTCTCGCGCCTCTTCGTAGCCCTTGCCTGCCAACAGCTCGAAGGCGGTACTTTCTTGTATGCGCCCTTTGCGGGCTTGGGTTTCTCCTGCATTGATGATTTGATACACACCGTTTACTATCCATTCGGGTTTGAAAATGAGCAAATCCTTTAGTTGGTCGTGTTTCTTGCGGAAGTTTAGCATTACACCCAAATCATTTAGAATATCCGCCAAAAGTGTTTCATTGAGAGTTTTGAAGTCTTCTTGACTCTCTTGCGCCGCTTGCTGACAGATATTTTGATATTCCTTATAGCCTATATAAGGGGCTGTAATGCTTTCTAATCTGTTTTTAATGCTTTGATAAACAGCAGGTAAATACTCTTGAAAGTGGGGCATGGTTTGGAGGACGTTTTGAATAGCTGATTGCAAGTCTTTGATGCCTCTTTGTGTTTTCCACGAGGTTTCTATCACAGGCAAGACAAGGTTCGGAAACTCCCGTTTTAGCTCTGCATCAGGCAATTGGTGTTTGTCTTTTTCTCCATCTAAGTGATTGACCACGAGCAGGACAGGCGAGTCTGCAATGCTACTGCGGAGCATATCCACCCAATTTTGCAGGGTTTC
>RDXI01000240.1 GCA_004292795.1 Bacteroidota bacterium
TCGCACAATGAATAGCCGTAGGTGCAAACCTACGGATACGTGAAATATAAACCATTCATTTACAATTATTTAAGTCCTTTTTAATCCCGAACTCACGTTACATATATAGTCAGGAAATTTTTGTTTGTAATCTTTTAAGTCAGTTTTCTGTGGCACTGCAAAAAATAATTCCCTTTTATGGTTTGCGAAAATACCACCAAACGCCCAAACCCGCTAACAGCACTGCCCAAATCCAAACAGGCTCGTCCATACGGCGCGTTTCTTCGTCGTGAGTGTCTAAGTAGTGCGAAGCCTTGAGGGTTTGTTTTTGTTTGGCTAAAAGGGCTTCTTTTTGGGCTTCGTTTTCTAAGGCTATAAAACTTGTGGCTTTGCCTTGTATTTGCGTTCTGAAACTTGCCTGCACCACTGCGAGCCATCTTGCCTGCATTTCACTTGGATATTGTTCTATCATTTGCTCGGCTATGTGCAAGTGAAGCCCCGAAGCCCATGACCTTTCCTGCGTATGAGCCGTTAGTTTTTCGATGCTTGGTTTAGGTTCTTTCACCACTATCGAAGGCTCGCCATTGTCGGGCAGGTAGGCAAGCGGTTTTTGTGCGTTGGGATAGGCGCGTTCTTGGGCAGGGGCAGGCAAGAAAAAAATATGTGTATTTTCCCATTTTTCGATGGGGCGCGGTTCGCCAAAAGGCGTAACAGTAGGCAAGTCTTTTTGCTCGCTCAACAACACGATAACAGGCTGATAATGAGGGCGTTGTTTCGAGTGATGGAACAAAATTTTTCGAATAGCCATATCCGCAAAGAACCCGCCTTCGGCTTGCCTACTGCGCAACCTTGCCTGCCAATCGCCCTGCATCGGGAACGAAGTTTCGCGGTAGTTCATCAATACAATCTCTATTTTTTGCGATTGGAGCGACTCGCCTATTTTCTTGAGGGAGGCAAGATAAGCATCTGTTTTGCCTTTAGTTTCGTTTCCATTGTCGACTATGAGGTAGTATTGCGCAGGGCGCGTTACCAACGGCAATTTTGCCTTGCCTGCAGGCGAGATATACACGCCTAAATCGGTTTCAGTCGTTTCTATGATGTCGCCTTTAGCCTCTTGATTGATAGGCAAAGTCCGTATTTCAATCTCTTTTTTGTTGTTTAGTTTGAAGGTCAATGGCTCGCGGTGCAAAAATTGAATGCCCGAAGTACGCACTTGGCTGTCCATAAAAGGAAAAATGCGCCACGCCAATTTATTATTATCCTTCAATTCCAAAAATCCAGGGTCTCGCCTCACATTCACGATTTGCTGATAAATCCATTTGACGGCTTTTTTCTCTGCCAAAATGCCATGTTCGCGTCTGTTCTCAATGTCCAAATAATAATCGCCTACCCAAACACCCGTAGGCAAGGTTATTTCGGTAGCAAATTCTTGGTTAGGCATTTGCGTAGTATTGCGGGCTTTGGTGTGTAGCCACGTAACGTACTCGCCTCTGTTTTTGTCGTAATTGGTTTCTGTCCAAAGGCTGTCAAGCACTACATTCTGCACAGGCGTAGCATTGGCAGGGCGCGTGTTCGTGATGAGTTGTGTATTCAAAAAAACTTGGGACAAATGATTGATTTTCGCGTCTGAAAGCGTCATATTTTCCAACACATACCAACGATAAAAAGCCGAAAGGTAAGGCGTTTTGCCTTTTTGTCCTTCTGCGAAATCATTGTTTCGAGTGTTTTTTGTGCTGGCTACGTTCTCTAAAGCGTGCCTCAAAGATGCAAGATTGATGTGCGGGCTTGGTTTTTCGTAGTCCGTTTCGTAGAGGTAGGCAAGGGCAGTTTTCAGCGCGTATTTGTCTTGCGCACATTCTACCCAAAAAAGGGTAGGCAAGCAAGCCAACCCGCCCACGAACACAGGCACAAGCAGAAAATCGTTCCAATGGTAACGCAAATACGCATAATCTTCTGTCAAAATCTGGGCTTGCACAATGAAATTCACTAAAGGCATCAACATCAACGAACCCGCGCCAAACACAAACATAGCAGGGAGCGAAAGAGGCAAAAACGGCAAAAACACTACGAAAAAATAGGCAATATACACAAAGCCCACGCTTCGCAAAACAAACAGCAACAAACGCAAATAGCGATGCTCGAAAGCAGGCAAGCAAAATAACAGCCCATTGCACAATGCTATGCCATAAAAATAGCCTTGCGAAAAATCACCAAACACAAAATGAAACTGCTCATTGTTCAGAAACAAACCCAACAAAGGAAGACAAACAAAACAGAGAACTTGCCAAACAATACGCGCATCGCGGAAGAAAGTATCTTGCCTGACCGCCACGACATAAAAAAAACGAGTCAAGAAAAACAAGAACGCCGCCATCATACTCACTAACAACACAATCATGATATGTTGGAAAATTTGTGCAGTGATGCCATTGCCCCAACCAAAGAAAGGCATGGACGAAACCAAAATATAGCAAACGAAAGGTATCAGAAAAACCAACATGAAATCTATGCTTGCATTGGCTTTATATACGTCAGGCGTAAAATGTATGACCATCAAAAACAGCCCATACACACACGCAGGCATCAAAAACGTATAAACCAACATAAGCAAATCGCCTTGCATCAACAGCCACGCAGGAATATCTCGCGGGATAATGTACTCATAGTTCATCAAAAACAGCCACATGAACACGCCATGCGCCAACAATGCCAACAACCCAAAAACAGTGTGCAAATCGCGCTTGTTTGTCAAACAAAAAACCGCATAAAACAAACTACTTATGGTTATGACAGACAAACCAAGCCCAAACTTCCACCAAAGCGACAAATTTTCAGGCGTAAGCAAACTTTTGATGATTTGATAGCTACTCGCAAAGAGCGAAAACAAAATAAAATGAGGCAATACCACCACTGCCAACGCCCAATACGGATTAAGTAAGTTTTTCATACGGTTTTTTGAAAAATAGATGCAAGGAAAAATAAAACAAAAGCAGGAAAGACACATACACAAACACGCCTTGCGCTTCGTGTACGACCTTGCTACTAAAGCCCGAAGCCTGACTCAAGGCTTGTTCGAACTTCAAAATATTCACAATGCGAAAAACATTCACGCAAACCGTGAGGCAGTAGGCAAGCAAACCAAAGACCGCCAACGTAGGCAAGACTGCCCAACGCGACTTGTGCAAGAAGCCCAACACAACCGACAAAAAGCTGATAATGAAAAAGTTAGCTCCCGCACATTCGGCACTGATGATAAACGGACTTTGCAACGCCACAAAGCCCTTGCCTGCCTCAAAAGCCAAAGGCTCATTCAGGCAAGCCTCCAAAAGCCACGCTGTAGGTGACAACAGCCACAACAAATACCCAACCTCGCCTACCCGCGCCAAGAGCTTCACGCCCACGACCACAGCGAAGGCAAGCGCGTAACCCACAAGAAGAGGCGAAGAAGGAATTTTTAACTTTGTATCCATAAGTCTTTATACTCTAAAAAGAACTTTGCATTACAAAGTAAAGAAGAAAAAAAATAAGAACCAAATTTTGGAGCTTATTTTTTCTGTAGCATAGGCTAAAGCTAAAACTTTTCAGGCACGACCATCATCACTTCCTCTTTTTCCACAATGACCTGCCCCGCCAAGAGGTCGCGGGTTTTGCGCACAAATTTTCGGGGTGTGTATAGCACAGGGCAAAGCGTGTCGTTGCTTCGCTTCGAGTAAAATGCCGCGAGAGAAGCCGCTTTTTCAATCACATTCATAGGAAAAGCCTTGCCTGCCTGCGCCTTGATGACCACGTGAGAGCCACTCACATCTTTTGCGTGAAGCCAAAGGTCGTCCTTGCGGGCATATTGTTGTGTCAGCACATCATTGTTTTTGGCATTCTTGCCTACCCAAATATCCCAGCCCAAATAATTGAATTTGCGGAAAAGCGAGTTTTCTTGTTTGTCTTGTTCTTGATGCTCTAAGTGGTTCTCTTTCAAGTATTTACGCAAGGGTTTTATCTCTTGAAATTGTTGAATTTTGGCGATATGATTTTCCAAAACCTTCACTTCCTCTTCCTTGCGCGAGATGTTTCGTTGCAAGGTTTCGCGTTCTATTTTCTGGTTTTTGGCTTTTCGGTAATATTGTTCGGCTGTTTTTTGGGGCGTGAGGTCTTTTTTGAGTTTTATTTTGCGGTTCGTATCTTTGTAAAAGTCGTACAATTCTATTTCCGTAACATTGGCAGGGATTTGATGCAAATTAGCCATAATGATATTTGCCGTTTCCTCATTGCTCGCGCTGTCTTCCACTTCTATCAAGCGCACAAGGGTTTTTTCTAAGTATGATAGCACTTGTTTGAGGCGTTTTTGCAACTGACGCAGGGCGGTTTGTTGCTCATTGTGCATAGACGAATAATAGGTGTATCGGCTATAAAATTCGCGCAGTGCCTCCAATGGATTTTCCAACACAAGGGGCTTGCCTGCTTCCGCCACAAGGTCGGGCAGGAGCGAGAACGTAGGCAAGGTTTCGGGGTTCAGGAGGTAAAACTTGCCTGCCTCCATAGTTTGCACCGTTTTTTCCAACAAAGCCCAACGCCCTTCAGTAGGCAAGGTTTTGATGCCTTGTGCTTCCAGATATTGCTTTACATCTTTGCCCAATGTAGGCAAGAGCTTCATATAGTCGCCCTCTACAGCTTGCAGACCTTGTAACGAAAAATCACAATTTTTGTCTAACGAGTCAAATGTAATGTTTTTGTCGTTTTCTAACTTTTTATGAAAAGCAATTTGAAAAACGCCCTTATCAAACAAAATCACATTCGCAAAACGGCTGTGCATCTTGAACAATAATTGCCTTCCATTCGCAAAATCAATACTAAAACTCCGCTCAAAGGCGTATTGCGTAATACTTGTAATATCCACGTCCAATATGTCCGAAAACAAATCCACGCTGTTTTTTTTCGCCCTTGCGAAGTCTTCGAAGAAGGCAAGGCAGGTAAAGTCGCTTTTTAACGTGGCTTTGCAATACAGTTGTTCGGTTTCATTGGCGAAGCCCAAAATAAGCTCGTCCTTGTCTTGGCTGAAGCAGGCAAGCAAGCGGTACGGACTGCCCTTAGCAGGAAAGCGCAATATTTGCCTTTCATCTTGCCCAAGTCGCCACTCCACGCCCCACTTTTCAGCAAGGCACTTAGAGAGTTGTTTCAAAAAATGATAATTAAAGTGCATAACGGTTGATTTATTGAAAGTTGAAAGCTGAAGGTTGAAAGTTGAGGGTTGAAAGTTGATTTATTGAAAGCTGAAAGCTGAAAGTTGAAAGTTGATTTGTTGAAAGCCGATTATCTCTTATCTCTCAACCCTCACCCCACTCTCCTTACATACGTAAAATACCAAAACAAAAGCAGAAACAAGAAAAACGCGCCCATACCAATAGCCAACCAAAAGAGCCACGACAACGTGCTGGGCGTTTTGGGTAGGGTAGGAGAGGGGGTAGGCAAGACTGTAGGCGGTTCTTCAGCTTTTTCTACAGTAGGCAAGATTTCAGGTGCAGGCAAGGGCGTTTGTACGAC
>RDXI01000241.1 GCA_004292795.1 Bacteroidota bacterium
GGTTGGTTCTGTCTATCCTGACTACTTAACCAACATCTAACATCTAACAACCAACATCTAAATTAGCTTTTCAAAACCTCTATCTGGCGAAGGTAGTGCATACGCTTGCTGGGGTTATGCTCTATCAGTTGTTCGTAAATGGCTATCGCCTCCGCCATTTTGTCTTGTGTGAATAGGCGAATAGCCAAATCTTCGCTCAATTCTTCGTCCTCTGTGGGGCGCGTGTCCACCACTTTTTTCTTGGCAGGGCGCAGGGCTTCGCGCATTGTTTCACGCAAAACGCGTATCTGACTTTCGTAATAAGCCGTTTTGATAGGGTTTTGTTTTATCAACTGCTCGTAGGTATTCACCGAAGCATCTAACTTGCCTTGATTGAAAAACGCAATCGCTTGACTTTCTGTCAAAAAAACCGCTTCTTCATCTATAGTAGGCGAGTCCGTTTGCACGATTTCCAACGGCGGGAGTTCGGTCTGCACAGGTTCGCTTGCCTCCAATTTTTCGATGCTATCAAAAAACGGTCTTTCCTCCTCTGTCAAATATTCGTTTTGGGGAATTTCGGGCTTATGCGACACTTCCACAGGCGTTTCTATGTGTTCGAAAAACTCGTGTATGTTCGTATTTTCAGTATTTTGCGCGGTAGGCAAGTTTTCTTGCTCGCCTGCTTGTTCGGTTTCTACAGTAGGCAAGGTTTCCGTTTGCGCGGTAGGCAAGTTTTCTTGCTCGCCTGCTTGTACTACTTCTACAGCAGGCAAGGTTTCCGTTTGCGCAGTAGGCAAGGCTTCTTGCTCGCCTGCTTGTTCTGCTTCTACAGTAGGCAAGGTTTCCGTTTGCGCAGTAGGCAAGTTTTCTTGCTCGCCTGCTTGCTTTGCTTCTGTAGTTTTAGCTGGCACGTTCTCGAAAGAGGCAAAATAGGCTTTCTTGCCTACCAACATAATCGCCTCTTCTTGGTAATAATCTTTTTTCTCAGGATAAAACTCCATGAGTTTTTTATACATTTCTATAGCTTCCTTCTCTTTGCCATCATAGTACAAGCCAAGCGCGATGCCTTCGTTGTAATGCAAATAATCAGGCACACCTTCTGGAATGGCGATATCTTCGAAGAAAGCATCGATGTTTTCTTCAGCAGGTTTTTCATTCGTTTCAGGCGTTTTTTCTTCTGCTATGGGGGTGTCTATTTTCGTTTCGGGTTCGTGTTCTTCTTGCAAATTGCTACTCAAAGCCGCCCAACGTTGCGCGTATTCGGTTGCTTTTTCGGGGTATTGCTTCGCCAATTCTTCGTACAGTTGTTTCGCTTCGTCTATCTTGCCTACATTGAACAACGTAATGGCATCACCTTCAGAGAGTTGGTTTTCCCAAATGGTTTCTACAGGCTCTTTTAGCAATTCCTTGATAGTAGGGCGCGTTTCCGCATCTTGTTGTTTTTCGGCTTGTGGCTTGTAGCCTTCTGCCGACTCATCAAGGTCTATAGGAGGCAAAAGGTCAAAGAACGATTTGCTATTTTTAAACTCTTGCCCTAAATTTTCGGTAGTTGTTTTTCCTTCTGCTTGCATTTCTTTGGGAGGCAAGGCATTTATCAACTGCCTCAACAAACGCCTTTCGAAGGCATAGACTGCGGCACGCCTTATTTTTTGAGGCGCGAGCATACTCTCTTGGTCATGTGCATATTTGGCAATAAGCAGATGCCCAAGCTGAAAATAAGGATATTGGGCGACCAATTCCTCGAGTCCCTCAAGCTCGCTTTCTGCAATGTGATAAGGTTGTGCCAATAAATTTTGCAAGTTTTCCGCAGTCATTTCAACGAAACAATATAATTTGAAAGGGCAAATTTCAATAAAAAATATAGAAATACCAAAAAAATCTACCTTTATAATGGTAGGCAAGAAACTAATGCCCAAAAAATATGTAGCACAGGCATCTTGCCTGTAGCGTTACAGAAAATTGTTACTTTTCGTTTTCGTCCACAGGCAAGATGCCTGTGCTACATTTTGCGTATCCTAAAACCTTTATTTGGCTTGTTCCACCAATACCGCGCCCCATTTGGCGGGAATGTTCAGCGTAACCTTGCCTTCGATGCAGGCGAAAGTCTTGCCTGAAATTTCGTCATGGTAATGCGGTTTGGGCATATTCGAGAGCGTGAAGGGCATATCTTTGTCCGAATTGTTCAAGACCACGATAATACGCTCTTTCTTGTGGACGCGCTCAAACACAAAAATATCTTGAGCATCATCTGCCAATATCGTTTTGTACTCGCCTACCTGCAAAGCCTTGTGCTTGTTGCGTATGGCTATCATTTGTTTGTAATGCGCCAACAAGTCTTTGTTGATGTCCACCTTGTCAGGCGCGTGTTTCGTGGTTGCATCTGCTTCAAATATTTCGTCTGCATAGTGCATATCGCGCCAAACCATTGGCTTTCTGCAATCGGGGTCATTGCTTCCCCACATTCCCACTTCATCACCATAATACACCATAGGCGCGCCCACGTATGTCATTTGCATGATGACAAACAATTTTTGCAAAGCAAGGTCTTGTGCTTGGGGCTTGCGTGGGCTGTAGTTTGGATTATTGATAGCTTGCGAAGCTCCATAATATTTGCCCCAATCTCTATAGCTTTCAAAACCACGATTGACAATATGCGAGCCTATGCGGTTCGCGTCATGGCTTCCAAACAAATTCATTGAAGCATACGCTACGCCCTTAGGATAGAGGTCGCGCAGTTCCTGTAGTTTCTTGTCGAATTGGGTAGCCGAGATACGCTTGCCTGCTGGATTGAAAAAGAACTCCGCACAAGTAAACGCAAAATTATAATTCATCTCGCCATCAAATTCATCGCCTTGCATATAAGGCTTCACTTTTTCGGGTGTGTCCACTATTTCGGCAGTCATATAGGCTTCGGGATTGATGCTCCTGACGTGCTTGCGCCAATCTTTCCAAAAAGGGTGCGCCACACAAAAAGCCACATCAAGCCTCCAGCCATCAATGCCAAATTGCGTCCCTTTGTTTTTGGGGTTCATCCATCTTTTGGTTGCATTGAAAATATAACTTTTGGGTCCCGCCACCAAGCCATTGGCATCTTCGCGGAGTTCAGGCAAGGACTTTACGCCAAACCAACCTTCATAGTCGAATTTTGTCCCCTTCGTTGGATTTTCCCACGATTTTATGGTAAACCAATCTTTATAAGCCGAAAATTCTTGATTTTTTACCACATCACGAAACGCAAAACTATTCACGCCCATGTGATTGAAAACACCATCAAAAATAACTTTCATACCCAATTTATGCGCTTCATCTATCAGTTGCAAGGCGAGTTCATCTGCCGAAGTCCACACCCACGTTTCAGGGTTTAATGGATTTTCTTTTGCCATCATAGCCCTGTCGCCCATAGGGTCAGGTCCCAAAGTAGGGTCTATGTGATGATAACTTGCCGCGTCATATTTGTGCAACGAAGGCGAGTCAAAAACGGGGTTCAAATAAATAGCCGTAATGCCTAAGTCTTTCAGGTAGGCAAGCTTGTCGATGATGCCCTGCAAATCGCCTCCATAACGCCTACGCAAAAGATGTTTCCAAAGCTCCTTTTCACCATTTTGTTTTTCATACGGTTGTAGCTCGAACCAATCACTGCCCCAAGGGTGAACTTGCCACACCTTCGGCGGTTCGGCGGGGTCTGCGCCCACGAGGTCTTTCATCGAGGGGTCATTGCTGGTATCGCCATTGCGGAAACGCTCTGGAAAAATTTGATACCACACCACATTTTTTGCCCAAGCAGGCACAAATTCTTTGGGTGTTTCTTTAGCAGGTGTTTTTTGTGCATAGCCACTCAAGGCAACACAAACGAATGAAACAAGGAATAAAAGCGTTTTTTGCATCGAGGTAAGGTTTTTCTGCAATAAAGATAAGCCAAAAATGAATAACACACAATTTTTTGTATCTTTGATGCTCCACTCATTCACTCCCTCACTCTATGGAAACCCTCTGCGAAGCCGAAAGCAAAGACTACACTTGCCCCATACGCGAAACTTGCTACCGCTATACAACCCCTGTGCGCCTGCGCGATAGATATTTATTGCCCTACGACTTCCAAACCAACACTTGCGACTTGTTCGTAACGAACATTCCAGACGAAGAATTTGTGCGCCTCTCTGCCTATCACATTTGGCTACGCGAAGGACAGCAAGAAGGCAAGGCAGACGAACATTGGCAACGCGCCTACGACCAAGCAAGCAAAGGCATGAACCGATTTTTAGCCTAAACTCACTCCCTTCTCCCTCTTTCCCTCTCCATGCTCTACATTCTCAAGCGATATTATGCCATTATGGTTATGATGGCGTTGTTCGGTTTCGTATTTCGTGCCGTTGTTTTTTTTGAAGAAATGCCCTTGTATATCAATGCCGTTGTTACAGTGGCAAGCGTAGGGGCGTTGTGGGTATTGTGGGCTTTTTTTTATGGGCTGAATGTATATCTGAACAAAACCATGCCCTATGAAACCAACCTCATCAAACGGCTTTCCTTGCAAATAGGCTTGGGGCTGTTGATGTCGTATGCGTTTGTGAATACACTTTTTTTTGTAAATTTCTATTTCTACAAATTTTTGAAGATTGATAAAATCATTGTCGTGGCGGGCAATCTTATGTGGACGTTGATTGTGTTGGCTATCAATGGTTTTTTTATAGGCGAGTATTTTTTTTACAAATGGAAGCAAGCCCTTACGCGAAGCATCGAAGCAGAACGCGACCTTGCCCAAGTGCAGTTTTTGAACCTACAAAACCAACTTAACCCGCATTTTTTATTCAATAGCCTTACTACTTTGAATAGCCTTATCCACGAAAACCCACACCGCGCCTCGACTTTCCTGAAACAATTAGCGCACATCTACCGCTATGTGATGCAACACAACCAAGATGCGTTGGTGTCTTTGTCTGACGAATTGGATTTTTTGCAACATTACCTTGCTTTGTTAAGCACGCGCTTCGAGAAAGCCTTTTCTTGTGATATTGCAGTAGGCAAGGAATGGATTACGCGAAAAATCGTGCCTGTAACGCTCCAAATCCTGATTGAAAATGCCGTAAAGCACAATCAAATGAGCGAAGAAAACCCGCTTGCGGTGCAGGTGTATATGGAAGGCGAGTATATTTGTGTGAAAAATTTGAAACGACTGAAAAAAAATCTCACCACTTCAAACAAAATAGGCTTGAGCAATCTCCGCAAACTTTACAAAGTTACTGCCCCACAGTCCGAAGTGTTTATCGAGGACTCTTTGGCGCATTTTATCGTGAAAGTGCCGTTGTTATAATACCAAAATAAATTTTAAAGTGCATAGAAAACATAGGCAACGCTCAATAGGATAGGGTTTGAAACCCTATCCTACGAAGCGAAAAATGCCATATCCGTAGCGTAGGGGTTGCAACCCCTACGCTATGAAAAGTATATTTTTCGCGCAAGTTAAGTTTTATTTTATACTAAAATAATTCTTAACTTGCGCCTTTGTAGCACACCCTTTCTAGGGTGTGTTCAT
>RDXI01000242.1 GCA_004292795.1 Bacteroidota bacterium
CATAAATGAAATACATCGAAACTGAAACATTAGTCAGGCAAGGAAATCTTGCCTAAAGAAACCGCAGGGATATGTTCGGGATTATTGCCCAAGTGCAAGACTGTTCCCGTGAGGGTTTGGTGTGCCAACAATGCAAAAAGCGTAGCTTCTTTGGCGTGAGGAGGAAAGCCCAAAGTGCGCAATTCATTGAACTTGCAAGGTGCAAGTAATTCTTTGATGTGGCTTTCGAGGGTAAGGTTTTTAGCCCCGCCTCCGCTTAAGTATATCGTGCAATCTTGCCAATTCGGTACATATTCTTGGATTGCTTCCACAATGGTTTCAGCCGTAAAGCGTGTGAGTGTTGCCACAAGGTCTGCCGTATGCAAGTCTAAGGTATTAGAGTTTCGTTGTGCATCTTGAAAAAATTTCATGTTAAATAATTCCTGCCCTGTAGTTTTGGGAAAGGACTGCAAAAAGAAAGGGTGTGTTTTGAGTGTTTTCAACAATTCTTCGTTTATTGTTCCCGCACTTGCTACACCACCTTCGTCATCATAGAGCATAGGCGGTAGGTAAGTTCGAACTGCGGTGTCTATCAAGGTGTTGCCAGGTCCCGTGTCGGTTGCCCTTACCTGCGTTGTGTCTTCGGAAGCAGGCAAGTAAGTAAAATTAGCGATGCCTCCAATATTGAGTAAAATACGATTTTCTGTATTGCTTGAAAACAAAATATAATCGCCATACACGACCAAAGGCGCGCCCTCGCCTCCCGCCGCTATATGCTTTTGGCGAAAGTCGCTGATAGTGATAATGCCCGTTCTGTGTGCGAGGTGGTCGCCATCACCTATTTGTAGCGTAGAGTTGGTATAATGAGGTTTCATGTGCAAGCGTTTAGGGGCGTGATAAATGGTTTGCCCATGACTTGCGATGCAATCTATATCTTCAGGTTTGACGCTCCATTTCTCCAACATTTCCAATGCCATACGTGCATGGAGTGAGGCAATACGCGTGTTGAGCATACACACATTGGCGAGTTTTACTACATCTTGTGCAAAGACTTCGCGTATTTTGCGCTGTAGCGAGTCGGTGTAAGGATAAGTAGCAAAATGTTCAAGTATCACTTGTGTTTCCTTGCCTCGCCCCTTTATCCTACACAGCGCGATATCCAAACCGTCAAGAGAAGTACCTGACATAAGCCCCAAGATAAGATGCTCGTCTTGTTGGGTAAGTTGGGTGAGTTTTTGTAAACTATTCATTGCGGAAAAAATATTTTTTAGCAAAAATAGAAAAAATCATAGAATATCCTTAACTTTCCGCCCAAATTCTAAGTTAAATCTTTTGGCGATATGAAAAATTTGGTACTTTTCGGTCCCCCGGGTGCAGGCAAAGGCACACAAAGCGAGAAATTGATTGAAAAATACGGTTTCGTGCATATTTCAACAGGCGACCTATTCCGCGCCCACATAGCCAACAATACAGAGTTGGGCAAGCGTGTCAAAGAATACACCTCTAACGGAATGCTCGTGCCAGACCAAGTTACGATAGATATGTTGCAAGAGGAGGTAAGCAAACACCCCGAAGCATCAGGTTTTCTGTTTGATGGTTTTCCGCGCACTGTTCCGCAGGCTGAAGCCTTAGATGCTTTTATGCAAAGCATTGGCTCGGCTATTCATTATGTGATTGCTCTCGACGTAACAGAAGAGGAAGTCAGGGCGCGTATAGACAAACGCCGCCTTACCAGCAACCGCGTTGATGACGAGGCAGAAAAGGTAAACAAGCGCATTGATGAGTATTACGACAAAACCATTCATGTATTGCCTCACTACGAAGCGCAGGGAAGGCTTGCGCGTGTGCATGGCATAGGCGAGGTTGCTGTTATTTTTGCAGACCTTTGCAAGATTTTGGACGCTTAAAAGCTTGCCTACCCCCAAAAAAGGCTACCCGTTTTGGGTAGCCTTTTTTGATTTTTCAACGGATAGCCTTTTTTTTCATAAGTTATTCCACTTCTTTTAGAAGTGGAATAACCCTCTAATTATTGCGTTACAGTGAAGTTGTTATCACAAGAGCCATCGCCAAAATCTAACACTACAGTAGGGTGATTGCTGGAAGCGATTTGCAACTTGCCTTTCGTAGGGCGGTAAACTCCCAATGCCCAACATACAAATTTGAATTGCAAAGGCGAGCCTTCTATCGTTTGGGCTTGGTAGGTCGTGCCATTGATGTTTTTGCCTTTGTGCGAGCCACTTACTAAGAAAATGTCATCTGCCAACGTGAAAGGAGTAGAACCACCTTCTGCCCAAGTACGCACACGGTTTGTATTCCAATCAATGCTCTTGCCATCAGAGAAAACCAATTTTGCATAGCTATCGGCTGTATATTCAGGAGTATTTGCGCCAAACACACGCACACGATGTTTGAAAGGTGCGATAGTGATATTGGGGTTTGAAGTACTAACCGCACTTTCGTTCACGACTACTTTAGTGGCTACTAATTGTGCATATTTTGAGTCGGGTTGATTGGCTCTTTTCACAAAGAAGCCATCAAACTCTGTTCTCATTATCGCGGCAGGTGCATTGAATTTTTTAGCATGATAGCTAATGATTTTGCCTTTGTAAACACGCTTGCCATCAACACTTGTGCAACCTGTAGTACCAAAGTCAAGCACGATTTTCTTGCCTACTATGTTCGAACCAGCAGGCGACCACGCTGTAACAGTCTTAGTGGCGCAGGTAGGCAAGATGTCATTGATACCATCTTTGTCGCCTTTTTCGCCATTGGCAGGTCGTCCCGCAAATTCATGTTCCGAAACCCCTTGCTCGATGTCTGTAATGGCATCAAATTCGTTTTCCGAATACGTATTGTCTTCAAAACTTTGCGCATTCTCTGCGTCCATTTTGGGTTCCGTGTCCTTTGTACGGTTGCAAGAGGCGAAAGTAAACATTGCTACGATAGCACTCATAAACGCTATCTTGTTCCATTGCTTTTTCATAATCAAATCAGGAATTGTTTTTATTGGGTTGTTTTGAATGTTAGACGCGGGGGCGAAAAGAAGGTTTAAAAAAGTTTGTTTTTTTTGGAATGGCAATGTACTTTATGCGTTTGAAAGTATCTTTTTTGCTTTTTTTCCGTTAGAGATAGGAAATAACAAATTGCTATGAAAATGAAATTTTTGCTTCTTCTTAGTCTTTTCCTTGCCTACACAGCGCAAGCACAAACGGCTCAAGAGTTATTGAAAACGGGCAATGCCAAATTCCAACAACAAAAATACATGGACGCAATGGCAGACTACAAACGCGCCATTGCTTTGGATAAGAACTTTGCGAAAGCCTATCACAACTTGGGCAATGTGCAATATCTTTTGCAAGATTATAGCAACGCCCTGAAAAATTTTGACAAGGCGATTACCCTCAATCCCAAAGAGGCTGAACCTTACCAAACTCGAGGCGCGGCATACATTGCCCTCCAAAAATACAAGGAAGCCCAACAAGATTTGGAGAAAGCCATTGCGCTAAACCCCAAAAATGCCTTAGCATTCTTTCAACTTGGTGAGCTATTGTGGGCTACCAAAAAAGAAACTGACGCTTGTGTGCAGTGGAAAAAATCGCTGGAGCTTGGCTACAAAGAAGCCAAAGGCTCGCTACAAAAACATTGCGACCACCCTGCAGAAAACCATGCGAATGTTGATGTGTCTGCATTGGAAACTTTGCTCAAATCGGGAGAAACTAAATTGGAACTACGCGACTACACAGGCGCGGTGCGCGACTTCAACCAAGTGTTGAACATCGACGAAAAAAATGTGCGGGCTTTGTTTGGGCGTGGAAGCGCGGAGTTCGCACAAGGCAAACACACCGAAGCCTGCCAAGATTGGCAAAAATGCGTACAACTCGGCTACAAAGAAGCCGAACACATGATTAAGGACGTTTGCCACTAAACATTGTGCTACCGCCAAAAGTCAGCTTGCCTACCGCTACAAGAACATGATTGTTCTATGGCAGTAGGCAAGTTTCTTCTTTAAAAAACATTACACAAACTGAAACCGCAAATAATTGATTTTAAAACCTTGCGCTGTAAATTTCTGCTCGTAGGTCGTTTTGATGCCATAATGGTCGGCATTCAGGGGCGAAGTATAGAGGTCTTTCGTGTAGGCAAGGTTCGTTATTGGTTGTTCTTGCAATACCTCCAGCGTATAATCAAACAAAGGTTCGTTGTCAGTTTTGAAATGCACCCAACCGCCCTTGATAAGGAGTTTTTGATACATTTCCAAAAAACGCGGGTGAGTCAAACGCCTATGTTCGTCACTTCCTTTGGGGCGAGGGTCTGGGAAAGTTATCCAAATTTCAGCCAACTCTTGTGGCGCAAAAAACTCTTCGAGGTTCTGAATGTGAGTGCGTAGGAAAGCTACATTTTGCAAGCCTGCCTCAATCGCTACTTGGCTACCCTTCCAAATACGCCCGCCTTTCAAATCCACCCCAATAAAATTGCGTTCAGGGAACACCTGCGCAAGCCCTGTAGTGTATTCGCCACGCCCACAGCCCACTTCCAACGTGATAGGCAAGTCATTTCCGAATTGATGGGCGTGCCATTGCCCTTTTATTTCTTTGTAAATAGGCTTTTGCGCTTCTATGACGTTGTGCGCCTGCCCATTTTCGGCAAAGCGCAACAGTTTCTTTCGTCCCATACGTGGGTAGATTTAAGTTTTTTATGAAAAAAAGTGGTGCAAATTTCAAGATTTTCGTGCAAAAAACGTTTCTTTTAGAAAAAAACTCACATCATTTTTTTGTGTTGCTGTAGGCAAGGCTTGCTAAATTTCAAAAAACGCCTACTTTTGTAGTACCGCTTTCACTTCTAAACATACAATTTTATATGCGTGCTGTTGTCGTTACCCTATTCAGTATCTTGTGCGTGTGTGTGGCTATGATGCCTTGCCCGACAGGAGCTATATTTTCCACACAATCGGGGCAAATCAAAATGACGCTTGCCCTTTCCATTGCCACCTCCACAGGTAGCAACAAGCAAGCCACATCGAGTATTGACACAGAAACGCACACTGTAAGGTTTTCTATGAAAATACGTGATTTTGCCTTCGACAACTATTTGGTAGAAAATGCTTTTGAGGAAAGCTATCTCGAGGCAGGCACGTATCCAGAGGCAAATTTTCAAGGAAAACTCAAAACGCCTATCAGCCTGAAAACGAAAACACCCCAAAAAATAGAAGTAGTGGGAGATATGACGCTTCATGGCGTGAAGAAAACCAAAAGTTTTACAGCCAACGTAACGGTCATATCTGCCACACAAATAAAGGTTACCAGCGACTTTATGGTCAAAGCCTCTGACCACAAAATAGACATCTCGCCTTCCATGTTCGCCAATGGACGCGATGAAATCAAAGTCCAACTAAACGCAACCTACCAAAAGAAGTGAGCGAATGAGTGAGTGAGTGAGTTTTTGAATGAGTGAATGAGTGTCTTTCCACCTCTCAACCCCTCTACCCTTCCACCTTTCTACCCTTCCAC
>RDXI01000427.1 GCA_004292795.1 Bacteroidota bacterium
CAATGCAGGTGGTGGAAATAATAATCCTAATAACCGTCGCAGACCAGCCACTAGCACTACGCCAGAGGTAAAAACTGAAATTACGGACAAAGAAATTCAGGATAAAATTAAGGCAACTTTGGCTCGTTTGAGTGGAAGCAAAACTACCAAACAAGTAATTAATCGCCGTCAAAACAAAAAAGATAAAAAAGCAGCTTACAACAGAAAGCAAGAAGCAGAGGCAGGAGAAGTAAACAGCAAATTGTTGAAAGTTACAGAATTTATTTCTGCAAACGATTTATCTACTTTGTTGGGCGTTTCTGTAAATGAAGTAATTTCTAAATGTTTGTCTTTTGGAATGTTTATTTCAATCAACGAAAGACTTGACGCAGAGGCAATTACAATTATTGCAGACGAATTTGGCTTTGAAGTAGAATTTACTTCGGCTGAACAAGAAAGCGAAATTTTGTTAGAACAAATAGATGATCCTGCTGACTTGCTAGATCGTGCGCCAATCGTTACGATCATGGGACACGTTGATCATGGAAAAACATCTTTACTAGATTATATAAGAAAAACCAAAGTTACCGAAGTAGAAGCGGGAGGAATCACGCAACACATTGGAGCTTATAGCGTAAAAACCGAAAGCGGAAAACAAATTACGTTTTTGGATACACCAGGACACGAAGCATTTACCGCTATGCGTGCCAGAGGTGCAAAAGTTACAGACGTTGCAATTATTGTGATTGCAGCAGACGACAGCGTGATGCCGCAAACCAAAGAAGCCATCAGCCACGCACAAGCTGCGGGAGTGCCTATTGTGATTGCCATCAATAAAATTGATAAACCGCAGGCAGATAGTGCAAGAATCAGACAGCAACTTTCTGAACTCAATATTTTGGTAGAAGAGTGGGGAGGAAAATTCCAATGTCAAGAAATTTCTGCCAAATTATCCTGAGTCTCCATCAAAGAAAAATCCCACTCAATTTTACTTGAAAGATGAGGTAGTTCAGCTAGCTGAAAGGGACATCGTTCAAGGGTACAATATTGAGGATGATTTAGCATCTGATTCCTATGATCCTAATATAGGTGCTCAGTTGAAAAT
>RDXI01000243.1 GCA_004292795.1 Bacteroidota bacterium
TGCAAAAATGAAATATCACTAATTTGGTTATAGCTAATATTCAAGGTAGTTACTTCTGGAAATACATTAAAAAAAACTTCATATTTAAAATTTATATTCGACAAATCTAATGAATTGTTTTTTATATTCTTAATCTTGTAATCTACCCATATACTTGTGATAAAATCGGCTATGTTTATGTACTTATCCGTTATAGAGAGCAAATCACTTTGTTTGTTGCCTTCGCTAAACAAAACATTCTCCCAAAGCGATAGATTAGGCTCATAAATCAATATGGTTTGATCTATGTAATTTGTGCGGTCTTGCAAAGGGTTAGGCAGGTGCTGATTTATTTTGGGCAAAAGCTCGTTTACTTCTTCGCCAAAATGTGAGAAAAAGTTGTTCATAGTGTTGTCGTACCAATCAGGATTATCAAGGTGTAAATGAACCCGTGAAAAAATAGGCATAATGATGCCTTCTCTAAATAAACCACTTTGCGTATAAGGCGAACTCATTATCTGCCTTGCCACCTGCGAACAGCCCTCCATATTTTGATGTGTAGGAGCTACCACCAAAATATTCATATTGGGCATTTGAATATTACAAATGTTTGAATAATCATTCAAACCTGTGCGACTATCTATAAAAATTAAATCATAATCCAAATTTTTTAACTCTTGCTTCAAAAACTCTATGTAACGCTTGCCATCAAGCATCTCATAAAAATTATACCAATCAAAATCTACAATACTAGTTTTGTATTGCATCAAGTCGACATAATTCCCCGCAGGAATCAAGTCAATAGCACCTTTTCTGTATGTTTTTAGGTTCGAAATATGTTGAGGTGTAAAAGTAGGCAAGTCACCTTCTATTCCTTGATTACGCTTTTCCACATACTGTTGCAAAACGTCAATCAAACCCTCATGTTGAAGGTCAGCATATTTTTTGCCAAAATAAAAATGAACACCAGGAGCCTCCAAATCCCAATCAATGATTAAAATACGCTTTTGCTTCTTGTAGCAAAAGTATGCCGCTAAGTTACTCAAAAGTTGAGTTCTGCCTACGCCTCCTTTGTAGGAATAAAAACTTATTATCATAATGTTTACAAACGTATTTGGTCTAAAGTAATTTCTTTTTCTGAACTAATAAGATTATTTAAGTCCTCAAACTCTTGTGGAATTTGCAAATTAGCCACATGAAAATGGGCTATATGACTCAATTTGCGTAAAAATTGATGCTTGTTAGGCACTTCTAAATCCACATACAAAAAACCTGTGTCTTTAGTTTTCAAGTTGGCATAGTTGTAAACCCACGCATGAAGTTTGTCTTTGAAAACCTTTTCTATATGCTTCTTCGTTTTCTTTTGTATAGGCATAGGCAAGTTTTCACAAATAGGCATCAAACAACCTCCAATATGTGCATCATTAAACTCACGTGCTATGCTTTCCGCGTTTGCGTGGCAAAAAGCTAACCCATCAGCCACCAACACATGATAAGACTTCTGTTTGTTGAGTGTGAGTAAAAAATCTTGTTTGGAGCTATCATCAAGGTTTTGCGCAGTGATGTAGATAGGTTTCGCTTTGAATTGACAACGCTTATTAAATTCCTCTAAAAGTTTGCCTATAGTTTCCTGTAGATAAGGTTTCCACGATTGAGCGTCTGCTCCGTATCTATCTAAAACTGTATCTTGTTGATTTTTAAGCAGTTGTACTATTTCTCCTTTCGTACTCGCCAATACCAAGATATGTATTTCTTTGTTTGGTTTCAAGCAATCACTTGCTAATGTTTTAAGGCGTTGGGCATAAGTTATATCTTTGATGCCTTGTAAAAACTCTTGCTTCAATGCCTCAAAAATAGATTGGTAAACTTCAGGCATACAACCAGCCAAGTACTGAAACACCTTATCTAATTCTCCTTTATCAATGTATTGTTTAATTTCATGGAGGCTCATGCAATTTGGGCGGGATTTGTTTTCGCAAAGATAAGTTTTTTTTTTGTTTTCGCAAAAAAAACTTGCCTACCTAAAACAGTTATGGATATGAATAAGGGCAAAGATAAAAAAGCTTTCTGTAGTATAGGCTTCAGGCAAGGCAAAAATTAGAGAAATAACTAACTTTTGTCATTTTTTTTCTGTGTGCGTTGGGCGAAAATTGCAGTATGAAACACGAAGAACTTTCTGCTCTTATTGCCCGCTATGACGTGCCTGTGCCTCGCTACACAAGCTATCCTACCGTTCCTTTTTGGGAAGACAATCTTGCGCTACACCGTTGGAAGTCTGAAGTAGTGCAAGCGTATAAGCGCGGAGGCGAGCAGGGCGTGAGCGTGTATATACATTTGCCTTTTTGCGAAAGGCTTTGCACCTATTGCGGTTGCAACAAACGCATTACGGTTAATCATGCCGTAGAAACGCCTTACCTACACGCTGTTTTGCAAGAGTGGCAACAATACAAAGCCCTTGTAGGCGAGCCAATTATCCTGCGTGAATTGCATTTGGGAGGCGGTACGCCCACTTTTTTTAGCCCCGAAAACTTGCGTGTGTTGATAGAAAACCTGCTTGAGGGCGTTACGTTGCATCAAGATTATGAATTTAGCGTGGAAATTCACCCTACTGTAACCTCTACAGCGCATCTGCAAACCCTGTTCGACTTGGGCTTCAAACGCCTTAGCGTGGGCGTGCAGGATTTTGATGAGCAAGTGCAGTACATCATCAACCGCGAGCAAACTTTTGAACAAACCTACAAGACCATTGCCACAGCCCGCGCCATTGGCTACGAGTCTATCAATGTGGATTTGATATATGGCTTGCCCCGACAAACACAAGACAGTGTGCGCCAAACGATTGAAAAAATACACACCTTGCGCCCTGAACGCATTGCGTTTTATAGCTATGCCCACGTGCCTTGGAAAAGCAAAGCCCAAAGACGCTACACCGAAGCAGACTTGCCTCAAGGGGCAGAAAAACGTGCTTTGTACGAATTGGGTTTGGAGGAATTGCGCAAAGCAGGCTACTACGAAATAGGTATGGATCATTTCGCTTTGCCTCATGACGACCTCTATAAGGCAAGCGTAAACGGCACATTGCATCGTAATTTTATGGGCTACACACCCCGCAAAACCGAACTTTTGATAGGCTTAGGCGCGTCGAGTATCAGCGACACAGGAACGGCTTTTGCGCAAAATGCGAAAGAAGTAGAAGCGTATCAAACTCAAATAGCGGTAGGCGAGTTCGCCATAGAACGCGGGCATTTGCTCAATGACGAAGACCAAATTTTGCGTAAGCACGTCCTGAATTTGTTGTGCAGAGCCAATACTTCGTGGGAACTCGGCAAGGATTACTCGCCTACCCTGCAAGAAGGCTTGCAACGCCTGAAAGACCTCGAACAAGATGGTTTGGTGCGCCTTACCTCCCAAAGCATCAGCATCACAGAGGTAGGCAAGAAGTTTGTGCGCAACATAGCGTCCCAAATAGACGCAAGGCTTTGGCGCAAAGCCTTAGAAAAACCTACTTTTAGCCAAGCTGTTTAAGAAAAAGGCATTTTAAAACAATTAAGCTAACAAACAGAAGACAGGATTAACAAGATTTACAGGATTTTTTCTTCTCTTTAGTGCGTCAAAACAATAAAAACAAGCCCAATTTACCTGTAAATTCTGTTAATCCTGTCTAAAATTCCTTAGCTCAATAGTATTGGTGGCTACTTTTTTCCTTTGTTTTGGCTTAGTCTATCTTTTAATTCCGAACTCACATCATTACACCAAAAACAAATCCAATTTGCGCAAGGCTTCGTGCCACAGTTTGTCGCGCATGGATTTTTTGAAAAAACCAAAATGCCCTATTTTCTTTTGGTCATAGTCGGCAGGTTCTATTTTTTGGATAGACGTAATGTCTTGGTTTTCCACCTGATTCCAATAAACACGGATAGAATCCTGATTTGAAATCGGGTCATCACTTGTCCAAAACACATGAACAGGGAAATTGTATTGTTTGAACTTGCCTGCTGGGACAGACTTTCCGTAAAACTGTTCATTGAAAAAATAATCGGGCTTCGCACACCAAGCCCGCCATTGCTTCACCACTTTAGTAGGCAAGTCTTCCATGATACCAAAACGCTTCGCGGCAACATAGCCATTCACAGCGGCACTCACAGGCGAGAACAAATAAAAGAAATAAGCCGACAAAAGCCTGTAGGCAAGAGGCATATAAGCCAAATAACCCGTCGAAACGGCAAAACCCAACATACCTTTCACATTCTCCAGATTATCCATAAAACCCACTTGTTGCCCGCCAACGCTATGCCCCACTATCAAATAAGGCAAAGTAGGAAAGCGCGTTTCCAAGTATTTTTTTACCGCAGGCATATCCTTTGTGCCATAATCCAAAAAACTATAGGCACAATTTTTCATATTTTGAGGGGCAGACTCGCCACTACCGCGATAGTCCCACAAACAACACGCATAGCCATGCTCGGCTAAAAACGTCAAAAAGGGCAAATAAAACTCCTTCTTCGCACCCGTTCCACCATTGAATTGTACGATAGCTTTGGGTTCGGCAGGCAAGAGCAACATTCCGCGTAGCTCCACGCCATCTAAGCATTTTACGCTTATGGGTTCTTGATGTATCATAATTTAAAAGAGGTTAGTTATATATACTGAACGGTTAGTATGTAAAATAGTTAAAAAAAAGCTGAAAAAAAACTATAGGCACAAGACTACAGCATTTTCTTCAGTCTTTCTAAAGTTCGTTGTAGGTAAGAAGTATCTTTGTATAATTGCATCAAAATCAACGCGCCTTCTATGTCGGCAATGTTTTGTTTGGCTATCTCGACGAGGGCTTGTTGGGCATATTTTTCTTCGAACACCTTGCACATAGCGTTCTCCCAATTTTGGAAAAAGTGTTTGATTTCAGGCAAGAAAGTTTCCTCTACGTGAGCCGTTTCGAGGATAGTATTGGCAAACAAACAGCCACCTAAGTCGCTTGTGAAGGCTTTTATGGCAGACTCGGCTATGCGGTCAAATTTTTCTTGGGGCGTAATGTCGGGCAGGTAAGCCGCCTTAAATATCTTTTCCTCAAACCACGCGCTCAAAGTAGTAAGGGCTGTTTTCATCAATTCCTCCTTGCTCGCAAAATGATGATAAAACACGCCTTTCGTCAATCCTGTTGCCTTCGCAAGGTCTGCCATCGAGGTTCGATAATAGCCTTGTTTGCGGAACATTCGGATAGAGATAGCGATAATTTCTTTTTTGCTGATTTTTTGGAGAGCCATATTTTACTGAACGATTGGTATGCAAAAGTATGAAGCCTTTTCGAGATTTCCAAATTTTTGCGAGAAAAATTTTGCAGGCAAGTTTTTTAGGCAAACAAAAAGCCTCTATACTTATCATACAGAGGCAAATTGATAGCGTACAACTTTGGACTAATTCAATCCTTTGATATTAGCCGTAAATTTGAGCCATATCTTTGCCAAATAAATACAATGATATGAAAAAGGAGAAAAAACAAGATGTGAGCAAAGAACTTGCAGGTGTCAGAGAATACCTAACCAATGAGAGTAACGAAGATGCCAAACGTAAATTTGTGTATCCGTTATTTAACAAACTATTTGGTGAAGCGTTTAAAACAGAATCAGATGCTGAAGGCGCAGACGGTTATGTAGCAGGCAAGTTTGTAGTAGAGCTTAAATCAAAGCCTCAAGATTGGGTAGGAGGCTTTTTCCAAGCTATGCACTATGAAAAGAAAGGACTTTCCTTTCCTACAGTTATCGTGTTGTGCCAAGATTTTATAGCAGTTTGGCGTTTGGAGCGCATACCCGAATTTGCGGTTATATTAGCCCATACAACTTTAGCGAGTCTTGCGCCTAATGAAGCAGGAAAGGATTTGGCAAGACGTGTGAACAAAGCACAAGCACAAGAAATTTTAGATTCTGCTATCTTCAAAATGGATAGCAAAGATATTGCTGAAGCTAAAAAAGATTTACGTTTTACCTTAGAAATTTACAATTTTTTACAAATACTCAACAACTTAGACGCAAACCGTATTGCTATAAATCCTATGAATTTTATAGAAACAATAGGTTTGTTGAAAAAGTATTTTGAAAAACCTATAGATGCAGTACACGCTTTTTATAATATTGTGGGTTTTTGGGATATTAATTCTGTAGTAAATGAAAGCCCTAAAACCGATGAGATATGTGTTATTGGTTACAAAGGCAAACAACGTAGTGATTTATTCACTGTACCCAACAAACATAAACGCGAATTTATCAAATTTGTAGAAAACCGTTATGTTTTTACGAATGAAGGCTCAGGCTTGACTGTGGATTATTATTTTAGCCGTTTCGACGAAGTTTTGGCAGAAATAGACCCCGAATATGTAAAACAACATGGTATATTTTTCACAGATAGCAATTTGAGCAAACTTGCGCTGTGGTTTGTGAATGAATATTTTGCAAAAGATTTGGGAGAACGTTATATTGTCTTTGACCCCGCAGGAGGTTCGGGTAACTTGATAGCAAGCTACAAGGGTAAATTAAAACACAAAATCATATCGGAACTCTCATCTGATTTGTTACAAATAGTCGAAAAAAGGATAAAATATGACCCCTACCATATAGAAACAGGATACACTATTATCCCAAAAACAAATGAAAACAAAGGTTTGAATTTTTTGGATAAAACAGGCAAGGAATATCTCGATATTATACGTGAATATTTGAAAGAAAGTGGATTAGATATAGACAAACCTCTTGCTTTCCTACTCAATCCACCTTACAAAAATACAGACGAAAACGAAAAAGTGCGTGAGGACAAAAATGCTTCTTATGGCGTTCACCCTTCTATTTTCAAACTCACAGGCGAAGATGCAGGCAAGGAGCGTTATTTGGCTTTTTTGGCGCAAATTCTTAATATTTGCGCCTACCAAAAAGAGTTGTACCCTGACGTAAAACCTTTGTTGATGGTCTTTACACCTACTTCGTGGCTCATTCCACGCCCCACGTATGCACCTTTCAGGCAGGTTTTTGATGCACATTTTGTATATCAAACGGGATTTATCACTACAAGCAACGAGTTCTTTAAACTTGATGGCAAGTGGCCTGTAGCCTTTACTATTTGGCGTTATGAACCACAAAAAACAGACAGCCAAGACAATACACCCCAAAGACAAAACACAGTCAAAGTATATGATGCAACCGAACTAACAAGCCAACAACTTAAACAATTAGATTGGGAAGATAAAGAAACGACAAATTCTGTTTGCGGACATATTTTTAAAAAAGCGAAATTAATTGCTTTAGACAATTCCAAAGGCGATATTCGAGAAGACTTACCTGAAATAGCTAAAAATCAGAAGTTGATAAAACAGCCTCGTTATGATTTTAGTCATTCAAAAAAAGAAGAAGATTTTGGAAAGTTGATAAGTGGTTTTCCGTTGAAAGATAAGAAAAATCATTTTGAACTAAGGCGCAAATGTGGTGATACATCTGGCTTGTTCATTGGTTTTATGGACGACAATACGCCTGTCCGCCTTGCACAAGACACTTGCCTACGTATGAGCAACAAGCCTGATAGGGTTTGGTTCATGTTAATGAGTTCATTTAGTAGCGTAAACTTATCACAAGTTCAGTCTGGAGCGCAAAATAGCCGTTCTTACTGTGCCTATGATTTGGCAAGTGCGAAAGTGCTTTTTAGTTGGTTTGGGATTAGCAAAGCCGTAAATGGGCGTTATCCGCTTTGGGCAAATCAATATGAAATTTGGAGTCCTGATATAACACCTGCTTTAGAAAAATATTACTATAGCCTTTGCTTTGCCTTTGCGCTTGCTGAAAATAGATGTGTGGTTACAAAATTTGAAGCAGATAACCCTGTAGCGGGTGCGCCTGAAGTGTATGTGCATAATCCACTCTGCCCTACAAATCCCGATAGTTTTTGGAGCGAAGTGTTAGAGGCTGAAATAACTCAAGATAAAATAACATATCAAGACGCTATTTTTGAGGATAAGAAAGAGCCTAACCTTGCCTACGCACTTGTGCAAGCGGTAAAAG
>RDXI01000244.1 GCA_004292795.1 Bacteroidota bacterium
ACCCTGAAAACTCGTATGCGTTCCGCAATCGCGGGCTTTTGCACTTGAAAATGGGTAAAAAAGACCTCGCCTGTGCGGACTTCCAAACAGCCGAAAAATATGGTTTCTCACTTAGTTATGGCGAGGAAGTAAAAGAACTATTGGAAAAACACTGTAAATAATCTTATCTCTTTTTTATGAAAATAACCCTCAAAATCTGCTTGCTCCTCGTGGTATGGGGCATTTTTGCCTTGCCTGCTGTGGCGCAAGAAGAAGAAATGAGCAAGGACGAAATGATGTTCGTCTTGCGTGTGGCTAGCTTGCTCGAAAAGAACAAAGCAACCGAAGCCTATAAACAAGTGAATTTGGCGATTGAGAAATATCCTAAAAATGCCCTTCTTTATGTACTGAGGGCAGATGCTGGCACGGACTTGACCACCAAAACGAGACAAAGCGTGTATGACTTGCCTAATGAAAAATACCAAATGGCGTTGGCAGACTTGAACAAGGCTATCGAGCTAAACGGGGACTTGAAAATGATATATGAAATGCAAGCACAGTTGCATTTGTTGTATCAACAACATGAGAAATCGGTAGGCAGTTACACCAAGTTGTATGAACTTGCCCAAAAAGACAATGAAAAAAGCCTTATGATGTCGGTTATGTTCAACCGAGCTGTTGCCTACCAATGTTTGAATAGGTTTGAGGACGCGATTGCGGACTTACAAGAAGTGGCGAAAATTGAGCCTTCGAATGAGGATTGCTACAATAACATGGCTACCACTTACCTCAAAATGAAAAACTATCCCAAAGCGCATGAAGTCATAGACAAAGGATTGGCTATCAACCCTAAGAGCGAGCCACTGCGCATGAACAAAGCCTTTACCTACATCAAAGAAGGCAAGTACAAACTCGCTATTAAATTGTTTACCCAACTCATCGAAGACCCTTCTCTGAACAGAGCGAACAAAGGCTACTACTACAACAATCGTGGCGAAGCTAAAATGGGTTTAGGCAAGTTCAAAGATGCGCTAGAAGACATCAACGAGTCGCTGAAACATTATCCTGAAAATGCGTATGCGTTCCGCAATCGCGGGCTTTTGCACTTGAAAATGGGCAAAAAAGACCTTGCCTGCGCGGACTTCAAACAAGCAGAAACGTATGGCTTTTCTAAAAGTTATGGCGATGAAGTGCTGAAACTGTTGGCAGAACATTGTAAGTAACCTTGCCTGCTTGGGCAAAGAAAGTATGCCTCAAAATTTTATTTTCAATAAATTTGCAAAGTTTTGTAAGACATTTACTATATTTGCACCACTTTTTTAAAAACCCCGAAACGAAGTAATTTAGATACAATCAATTATGGCAATCATCAGCAGAATACGCAAATACTCCGTAGTAGCAGTGAGTTTTATTGCATTTGCTATCGTAGCATTTGTGCTTTCCGACCTCTTAGGCGGGCAGGGTGGGCTTTTTAGTGGAGCAAACAACCGTTATGTAGGTACTATGGCAGGCGAGTGGATAAGCACTGTGGACTTCGAGAACGCAGTCCGCATGGAAACTGCACGCTCTCAAACACAAGAACAACAGGCACGCGAAATCGTGTGGAACTCTATGTTGTTCGAAAAAGTGTTCTTGCCTGAATGTGAACGCTTAGGCATCACAATTACGGAAGAAGAAGCAGAGAAAATGGTGCAAGGCGACTCTATCTTCATTCACCCAAGTATCCGCCAGCAATTTACTGACCCCAAAACCAACAAGTTTGACAAGGCGCGTGTGATTGAAACACTGCAACAATTGGGCAAAAGTGTAGAAAGCACTTACCGTTGGCAAGTATATGAGGAAGGTTTGCGCAAAGACCGCAAACGTGCCAAGTTGGAGAACATGATGCGTATGTCGAACTATGTTACCAAAGCGGAAGCAGAGCGCGAACACGAGAACGAAAACACAAAGGCTGACGTGAAATACGTACACATTCCTTTTGCGTCTATCCCCGACTCTACGCTTGTGAAGCAAATCAAAGATGCCGACTTGCAAGATTTCTTGAACAAAAACCCTAAGAAATTCAAGGCGCAAGAAAGCCGTAGCATCGAATACATAGCTATAGATGTGAAGCCTACCAAAGAGGATAGCACGAAGTTTTCTGATGAATTGCGCGAACTTGCCAAAGAATTTGCAAAGACAGACAATGACTCGCTTTTCGCGGCTACCAACTCTGAAACTCCCGAACAATACGGTTTCAAAACGCCCCGCGAAATCCCTGCAGAAGTATTCAGAAAATACCCTGCTTTGATAAAAGGCGGTATCTATGGTCCCATTTTGGACGGCAAAGTGTTCAAAGTAGTGAAAGTTACAGATACGAAGAAAGACTCTACCAATTTTGTAGTACGTGCTTCGCATATCCTTTTCAAAGCTGACAAAGGTGCTAACGAAGAAACTAAAGCAAAAGCTCGCAAAGAGGCGGAAGAAATCCTCGCTAAAATCAAAGGTGGCGAGAACTTCGAAGAAATGGCGAAAAAATATGGCTCTGATGGTACTGCCTCTGTAGGTGGCGACTTGGGCTGGTTTGGCAAAGGACAAATGGTAGCTCCTTTTGAAGCCGCCGCGTTCAATGCTCCCGAAGGACTTGTGCCTAATTTGGTGGTTACGGATTTTGGCTATCACATCTTGAAAGTTACCCACGCCAAAACCAACATACAGTACAAAATAGCGACTATCAACAAAACGCTTGAACCTTCTGACGCTACTGTAGAAAGAGCCACAGCCGAAGCGCGTAGCATCAAAGAGAAAAATAGTTCAGTAGAAGAATTGCGCGCCTTTGTAAAGAAAAACCCTAAGTACATCTTGAAAAAAGCCGAAAAAATGAATGTTTACACAGCTAACTTGGATAACATTCAGAATACCAAAGATGTTACACGTTGGGCGTTTGGCGAAGATGCGCAAGTGAATAAACTTTCTGAACCCATCGACATCAAAGACCAAAACGTGGTGATTGTGGCGGGACTTACTGTCAAAGTGGAAAAAGACGAAGCAACTATCAATGCTTTCCGTGAAGAATTGAAAGCAGAGGTATTGAAGCAAATCAAAACCCAAAAAATCACGGCAAAACTTGACCTGAAAGCCAAGACCTTAGAAGACATAGCCAAAAAATACGGCAAAGAGGCAGTAACAGGCGAGGCGAAAGACGTAACGCTTAGCAAAGGCGACATCAATAACTTTGGCTTCAATCCTATCTCGGTAGGCAAGGCTATGGGCTTGAAAGCAGGCAAGCGTTCTGACATTATTGTTGATGATGCAGGCATATTCATCTTGGAAGGCGTAAAAGCTACTCCAGCCAACAAAATAGCCGACTATACACAACAAAAGAACAAAATCAAACAAGCTAAGTTGGGTATGGCTTCTTACCAAGTACAAGAGGCTATCAAAAAAGCGAAAAAAGTAGAAGATTTCCGCTACAAATTTTATTAGTAGGTGGCTATAAATCACAATCCAAACACACGCTCAAGGGCGTGTGTTTTTTTTGGTATATCCCAAAAATGCTCGCTATCTTTGCAATATGAAGCACGTTTTTAATGTATTTTTAGGGTGTATTGTATTGGCTATCAATACCTTACAAGCACAAGTTAAATTGGATAGCCTTGAGGTTTTGGTAGAGAAGACTACCGATAAGAAGGTTGCACTAAAACTATACAACACACTCGCCAGAGAATACTTGATAAAGGGTGATGTTCAGAATTTCAAACGCCACAAAGTATCCATGTCGCAACTCGCCTCCGAACTCCAAGACCAAGAAACGCTACATTTGGCACTGTACTATGAGGCAAAAGCAGAAGAATTTGAGGGAAATAAAGCCAAAATGTATGAGATTTTAGAAAAAGTAGAAAGATACGCAGAAGATAAAAAAAGTTTCCTGCTACAAAGTTATGTGTATAGGAATAAATCTGTGTCAGCTTCCATAGAAGGGGACTATCAAAAGGCTATCTATTACACTGAAAAGGTATTGGCTATGCCCAACCAAGATAATAAAACATTGGCAAATGCATGGGGATTCCTTGCCTCCATTTATATACAAATGGGCGAGTATCAAAAAGCAATAGCTTGCCTCCATAATGCACACCCATACGTCCAAAAAATCAACGTTCCTACAAGTACCATTTTGTTCAATCAGCAAATGGGAAACATTTATAAATCACTCGGAGAATACAGCAAAAGCAGAACATATTTTGAGAATAGTTTACAAATTGCGCAACAAATACAAGATAAGGTGCAAGAAGCAGATACTTGGGGCAACATTGCCGACACATACCTCAAAGAAAAGAACTACCAAAAGGCATTGGAAACAATCGATAAATCTTTGGCTTTGGATAGACAAATGGGGCGATTTAGTTCTTTACAAAATAATCTTACCAATTTAGGCAGTATTTATGTAGAACAAAAAATGTTTGAGGAAGCCCAACAAGTATTAACAGAAGCTAAAGAAATGGCTATCAAAAATAAGGATAACGAAACAATTACCGCTATCAATGTCAATTTAGCCCTCGTATATGCCCAAACAAATAAAGACCAAGATGCAATAGCTCTCTTGTTAGAAGCCAAAAAAGATTGTCATAAGTTAGGACAACGCGGAAATTTGTTGAGTGTGTATGATGCACTTTCTTTCAGCTATGGGAAAATAGGCAAGCCTGAACTTGCCTACGAAGCACACAAGAATATGTTGGCTCTGCGCGATAGCCTCCACAACGAAAAAAGTTTGCAACAAATCAATGAATTGCAAACAAAATATGATGTAGCCAAAAAAGAAAATGCCATAGCCCTTTTGTCCAAAAATAACCGCATCAAAGATTTAGAATTTGGGCAACTTAGGAACGAAAAAAATAGGCAAGAACAATTAGCTCGCCTACTCGATATTGAGCAAGAAAATGAAATCAATAACTTGAAAATCAGTGAGTTAGAGAAGAAAAATGAGAATATCCAAAAAGCACAAAAGATAAGCGACTTAGCAAAGGAAAACCAAGCCAAAGACTTTGACTTGCAACGCAAAAACCTTGCCCTTCAAAACAAAAATTTGGAGGTGCAAAGGCAGTATTTGTTGCTATTTGGCTTGTTGGCATTGGCTGTTATTTTGGGCGTGGCAGGTTTTTTATTTTACAGCAGAAAGCGTTTGCAGTTGCAAAATAAGGCAATCCTTGTGGAGCAAAAAATGCTACGAAGCCAGCTAAACCCGCACTTTATTTTCAACTCCTTAGCCACCATTCAGAACTATTTATTTGAGAATGAACCTCAAAAAACGGCTACTTATTTGGCAAAATTCTCGAAACTTATGCGCCAAGTATTAGAGAGTTCGCGGGAAGATTTTGTGCCTTTGGAAAAGGAAATTCAAACCTTAGAAAACTACCTACAACTACAACAAATGCGCTTCGGCACTAAGCTTGCCTACTCCATAGAAGTC
>RDXI01000245.1 GCA_004292795.1 Bacteroidota bacterium
GCCACAAAAGAAAGTCTTGAAAGACATTTATCTTTCCTTCTTCTATGGAGCAAAAATAGGTGTATTGGGCTTAAACGGTTCAGGCAAGTCTTCCCTACTGCGCATCATTGCAGGCGTGGACAAGGAATTTCAGGGTGATGTAGTCTTTTCGGGAGGCTACACAGTGGGTATGTTGGAGCAAGAACCCCAATTAGACAAAAACAAAACAGTGCGCGAGGTAGTAGAAGAAGGCGTGCAAGAAGTGGTCGACTTACTCAAAGAATTTGAGGACATCAACCTCAAATTTGCAGAACCCGATGCGGACTTTGACAAACTCATTGCCCGCCAAGCCGAAGTACAAGAAAAACTTGACGCGGCTGATGCGTGGACGCTTGACACGCGCCTTGAACGCGCTATGGACGCACTGCGCACTCCTCCCTCTGATGCCAAAATAGCCAACCTGTCGGGAGGCGAGAAAAGGCGTGTCGCGCTCTGTCGTTTGCTATTGCGCAAACCTGATGTGCTTTTGCTTGATGAACCTACGAACCACTTGGACGCAGAGTCGGTAAATTGGCTCGAACAACATTTGCAGGCTTACGAAGGTACGGTGATAGCTGTAACACACGATAGGTATTTCTTGGACAATGTAGCGGGTTGGATTCTTGAACTTGATAGGGGAGAGGGTATTCCATGGAAGGGTAACTATTCTTCGTGGCTCGAACAAAAACAAAAACGCCTCTCTCAAGAAGAAAAACAGGAAACCAAACGCCAAAAAACGCTACAGCGCGAACTCGAATGGGTGCGTATGTCGCCCAAAGCCCGCCAAGCCAAAGGAAAGGCTCGCCTATCTTCTTATGAACGCCTATTGAACGAGGAAGTGAAGGAGAAAGAGGACAAAATGGAGTTGTTTATCCCGCCTGGTCCCCGCTTGGGCGACAAGGTGATTGTGGCAAACAACATTGCTAAATCTTACGACAAAAAATTGTTGGTCGAAAACCTAAGTTTCGCCTTGCCTCCTGCGGGCATCGTGGGCATCATAGGACCCAACGGTGCAGGCAAGACTACCCTCTTCAAGATGATTACAGGCAATGAAACTCCCGATGCTGGCACTTTCGAAGTGGGAAGCACGGTTGAAATAGCCTACGTCGACCAAGAACACGATAACCTCGACCCCGAAAAATCGGTGTATGAGTCTATTTCCGAAGGAAACGACCTCATGCTCGTGGGAGGCAAGGAAGTAAACGCAAGGGCTTACGTAAGCAAATTCAACTTCAGCGGAAACGACCAACAGAAAAAAATCAAAGAACTGTCGGGAGGAGAGCGAAATCGCGTGCATTTGGCTATGGCTTTGAAGCAAGGCGGTAACCTCATCTTGCTTGATGAACCTACCAACGACCTTGACGTGAATACACTTCGCGCCCTCGAGGAAGCCTTAGACAATTTCGCGGGCTGTGCGGTGATTATTTCCCACGATAGATGGTTTTTGGATAGGGTAGCTACCCATATCCTCGCCTTCGAAGGCAATTCGCAAGTCTATTGGTTCGAAGGAAACTTCAGCGACTACGAAGAAAACAAACGCAAACGCCTCGGCGACTCTGCCCCTAAGCGTATTAAGTACAAGGGGTTGGAATAGTAAAAATGTAGCACACCCTTTCGAGGGTGTGTTATTTTCCCCCAAAAAAATAGTAACTTTGACAAAACATGAGTGTTTGAAACGGTTGTTTATTTGTCATACTGAACGAAGTGAAGTATCTCGTTTTTCGTTCACAATTTGAGAACACAACACAAGATTTTTCGCTTCGCTCAAAATGACAAATTTACTACAAGGCAATAATACAATAAAAACTCTTTAAAACTATGAAAATCACCCGAATAGAAATCAAAGACTTCCAACAATTCAAGGATTTTACCCTTGACCTTACCTACCCTGCGGGACACCCAAAGGCAGGCGAGCCATTGGACAAAGTGTGCTTCATTGGGCAAAGTGGCACAGGTAAGACTACGCTGTTAAATGTGATGAAGGATTTTCTAGATGCCTTTCTGAATAATCAAATATCAACTACAACTAGGGATATTTCAGGGAATATACTTTGTAAATTAGATTTCATTTTTAAAAATGTTCCTTACAATGTTTGTGCTACCTTTGATGGAGGGTTATATGTAAACAGATATATAGTAAAAGTACCTCAAAAGATACACTACATTTATATACCCGCTCATTTAGGAGAAAAAGTATATAATACTTACATAGAAAGAAAAGACGCTTCTCAAAAGGCTTTATTAGATATATTTTCCTCTACAGATGAGAAAAATAAGCAGATGAAAAAACAACTTGATAATAGGGTGTGTTATGATTTTACTAAAGATAGTTTTATGATTCTTTGGGCAACAATAGTCTATGATTCTAAAGAAGAAATATATCAACAATCTAAACTTAGAGGTTTGATAGGCACAGCCTACCTAAATAATGACAAAAATGCTTTGGAAAAATACACATTGGAGTTTGAAAATATAAAGAAAAACCCTAAAAGTCCCTATAAAATGTTGAAAAAAATAATAGATCCTGTTATCAAGAACTTTAAAGTTGAGTTATCAGACTACATAGATTTGAACAATAGTGAGGATTTATCGTTTATAAAAATTCAAGATTTTGGTGGAAATATAATTCCGTTTAACTCATGGAGTACAGGAACAAAACAAATCATACTAACGGCATCTCCTATGATAAAAATAGATTCAAAAAATACTGTGATATTTTTTGATGAACCTGAAAGTTCTTTGTTTCCTGATGTTCAAAGAGATTTGATTGATTATTACACAGGGCTTGCACCCGAATCGCAATTTTTCTTTGCTACCCATTCGCCTTTGATAGCTTCGCAGTTTGAGCCTTGGGAGATTATAGAATTGAAATTTGATGAAAAAACAGGCAAGGTATATCAAGAAGATTATGTGAAAAAAGGAATGGAACGCCATGTGGATAACTATCGTTTCTATCCAAAATATATGCGTTGGGATAGTATATTGACAGAAATTTACGACCTTGATGCAGACGGCAACGAAGAACGCGAACAAGCCCTGCAAGAATTGGCACAAGCAAGCGCGGACATCAAATATTACAAAGCACAAGGCGACACCGAAAAAGTAGCCAACCTTATGAAAACGTACAAAGCATTAGCCAATAAACTCCTTTGGAAAATAAATGAAAACGATTAACAAAAGCGAAAACCGCGCTACAGCATTTCAAAATGCCCTCACACAGCATCTTGCTTCCCATGCGCAACACCCTGATTATGAAGCGGGTAGTTTTAGGAATAGGTTTTACAAAGATGTCTTTATGGCATTGTTGTATTGTCAGGGTGGGCTGTGTGCCTACACTGAAGAATTGATTTGTGATGTGGAAACTCTGCGCGGAATAGATTGGCAAAATGGCGTGTATGTAGGCGAGGTTATTCCTCAAGGTCGAGATGCAGACATCGAACATTTTGACTCTACCCTAAAGCCTGCGCAAGGTTGGGATTGGGACAACCTTTTCGCGGTGGGCGTGGCTGTCAATCGTAAGAATAAGTTAGCCAAAGGTGTGCATAATTTCTTCAAACCAGACTTGCCTACCTACAACCCACACGATTATCTTGCCTACGATTTTGCAACACACTTTTTTGTGGTAAAGCCCGCTTTGAAGCAAAATAACCCGCAACAAGCAGAACAAGTACAAGCTATGATAAATGTCTTGGGTTTGAATTATGGCACGACAAAGGACAGAAGGAAACGCTATTTGCTTGATAAACAAGCAGATATACAAAAAGGCTTAAAAACGTATGACTCTGTACGTGCTGAAATTTACCAATTTTTCACCGCTTTCGAAATGAGTAAAGACGATTTAAAGTAACCCCATTTTCCCATGACCATCGACAACTTTGAAGACCACATCGAGCCTAAGATTTTGGAAAGAGGTTTTGATTATTATGAACAAGACTATGTGCGTCAAGTGAAGCAGATAGCCACAGGCGAGTTCACAGCAAAAGTTATGGGTTCGTATCCGTACAATGTGTATCTACGCTTCGATGACAAAACTGTAGAAATGCACACTTGCAGTTGTCCGTATGAGTATGGCGGTGTTTGCAAGCACATAGTAGCCGTTTTGTACTACATAGCAGACGCTGAAATGCTTGATGAAGTTATAGAAATCTTGCCTACTGAAGACCTACAAAATATACTCAACGCTGTTTCAGAAGCACAACTGCGGGAGTTTGTACTGAAATATGCCAAACTAAACCGCTCTTTTCGTAAAGATTTCCTCCATAGATTTGGTACAAACATACACGAGGACGAAGAGGACGTATAATGCTCGCCTGCCTTTGGTTCTCAGGGTAGGCAAGTTATCAATTTATGCAAAATAGTAATATTTGAAAAATTTAGTATGTTTTTCAGTTTAATGTGAAAATACCCTAAAAAAAAGAAAAAAACACACAATAAATTGCGTGCTTCATTCGTTGTGGGGTTTGAGAATGTTTGTTTCAGGCTATCGTGGGGGGAGTAGTGAGGGCTACTGTCCCCACACCTGAACTAAATTAGTAATCATACCTTGGTGTAACAGCATTGTTTCTTTCTTTACTTTCTTCTTCCTTTTTTATAATATGTTAGATTGGTAGGCAAGCGAAATATGATTAAAAAAACCTACAGGGAAATCCTGACTTCTCCCCGTAGGCGGGGTATGCGAGTAGCTAATGGTATGGGTATAGTCTGTTCTTATGCCTGTTGTGCATTTGGGTAGATGAGGGGCGGAACGAACTTCCGCCTCTCCATCACCAAAGCTATTAAGTATGTAGAATGAGGTAAATCATATTGGATTTTGAGCGTTTTCCTTTTGCAAAGTTAGCGAGGGTATTTGAGAAAGTAATGGCGTAAAAGTTGTATTTTACACATATTATGATATATTTTACACGTTTTACGCCTTATAAGCACATTCCAATGTTAAGAAACCATTTTTTTGTTTACATTGACTTATTGAGTATGGATATCTACAATAAAATTCGTATAATTCGTGAGAGGCGAGGCATCAAGCAACAGATGGTTGCGGAGGCTTTGGGCATCTCACAACAAAGCTACGCGAGAATGGAAATCGGAAAAGTTGCCATTACCATAGAACGCCTCGAACAAATTGCTGAGGTCTTCGAGATGTCGGTACCCGAACTATGGACGTACAACATAGAAGCAACGCCCTACGAATTGCCCACTGACACAAGTTCCAACACTGCGCAAGAGCCACAGGCAATTTATCAACTACAACAAAACTACATCAATCTTTTGCAAAAAGTAAGTGACTTGCAAGATATGACTACGCGCTTTTCGCTCTTGCTGGAGCATAGCCAAGCCAAGATTGTAGCAAGCCAACACGAGATAGAAATGTTGCACGAAACCATAC
>RDXI01000428.1 GCA_004292795.1 Bacteroidota bacterium
AGGCGTATAAAGGTAAGTTCCATCGGGATTAATTACTACCGTTCCATTTTTTGGTGGAGAAAGCGGATTAACATTGATAGTCAATGGGCTACCTATCGGATCAAAATCGTTTGCCAAAACCGTAGTTCCTGTAATCGGAATGTTTTTGGTGGTTACAATTTGGTCAGGTGCGGCAAATGGCGGATAAACAATCGGCAACACATCGATAAACAAAATTACAGAAACGCATTGTGGAGTTCCTCCAACACTTTCGCAAGCCGTATAAAAATAGGAATCAGCGGCGGCACCTGTGCCTACAAAACCATAAGGAGGCGTGTAAATGTATGTACCATTTGCATTGATCGTAATTTTTCCTCCTTTAACAGTAGCAACGTTTGTAACTACATTTGCTACCAAAGTATTGTCTGCATCAAAATCGTTTTGCAAAACCCCTTGACTTGGATTTGTTACAGTCAAAGTTTCGTTTGTATTTGTTTTATTGCGATCATTTACTGCCAAAGGCAAATTATTAACAGTCGTAATCGTAATAAATAACGTTCCTTGAACGCACAAAACAGGACTTCCGTTGTCGCAAAGTGTGTAAACATATTCATCAATTCCGTTATAATTTGGAGAAGGCGTATAAGTAAATGCACCTGCCGCATCGATGCTAATTTTACCACCATTTTTCGTAGCTACATTCGTTACAGCAGTTACAGAAATTGTTTGTCCCACATTTGGATCAGAATCATTGGTTTTCACGTTTCCTGCAACTACAGTGTTTTCTGGAGTAATAGCATTGTCCGAAGGTGCAACAGGCGGATCGTTGGTTGGTGAAACCAAAATCTCTAAAAGAGCCACCGCACATTTTGGATTTGCTTTGTTTTCGCAAACCGTATATTGATAAAAATCTGTACCCACAAAACCATTCGCAGGAGTATAAGTATAAGTTCCATCAACATTAATTGTCAAACGACCATTATTTGCGGTTTGCGCATTCGTAACGGTTTGAATTGCCAAACCTTCGCCATCAGGTTCATAATCATTATTCAAAACAGATTTACTCGAAACCAAAACCGTATTTAA
>RDXI01000246.1 GCA_004292795.1 Bacteroidota bacterium
CAAAGAAGTAAAATTCCAAGTGTTATTGCCTACAATGCCCGCGTAGTTATTGCTTGCCATATCTTGAATAGCTCCAGAGGCAATTTCTACATAATAAGCGGTATTGGCAAGCAAATCGTTGGTAGGGTTTATGGTTGCTACAGCTTCTGAAATGCTTACAGTTCCATCAGTAACCGCTATAGTTTCTACTACAGCATTGTCGCTCATTTTGCGGATAGTTATGTTGCCCGTTCCTTTCTTCACATTTTCGTTGAAAGTAATTACCAAATTGCTATTCAAGGCAATGTTTGTGCTACCATTCGCGGGGCTGTACGTAACGGCTGTAGGAGCTACCAAATCGGCAATCGTGGTAATTTGCCATGTGCCATTGCCCGAAAAGCCAGCGTAATTATTGCCTGCCATGTCTTGCACAAATCCATTAGAAATTTCTGCATAATAAGCAGTCAAACCTTCAAAATCAAGCGGTGGATTGAAGGTCAGCGTTGCGCCATTGGCAGTAAACCAAGCATCACCACTTAAGCCAGATGCTACTACGCTGTTATCACTCACTTTTTTGATAGTAAAAGTGCCTGTGCCTAATTTGATATTTTCATTGAAAGTCATCACAAGGTTAGCATTGAGAGCTACGCCTGTAGCGTTGTGGGCAGGCAAGAGCGTTACAAGTGTTGGCGCGGTGGCATCAGCTGTTGTAAACTTCCACGTATTACTTCCCGTAATGCCTGTATAAGCATTAGCACTTGCATCTACAAATGCTCCGTTGGCAATCTCCACATACACTTGTGTATTTTCAGGCAAGTTGTTTGTAGGATTGATAGTAGCGATAGTTCCCGAAACAGTAACAAGCCCGCTTGTTACAGCTATAGTTTCTATCGTGCTATTGTCGCTTACTTTTTTCAATACAATATTGCCTGTAGTGCCTTTGGAAACATTGCGATTGAAAGTGATTTGTAAATCTGCCCCTACATTTACCAATGTTGCATTATTAGCAGGCAAGAAAGTAGTAGCCCTAAAAGGTGCGATAATTTGAAAATCGTCAATCGCTACTCCTGCGTCAGCTACAAAATCATCTGTTTTGAACACAAATCGAAATGCTACATTGGCGTTGCCCGCCAAAAAAGAAACGTCAAAGCTTTTGGTTTCGAAGGTTGAAATAGTGCCTGTAAAAAATTTCGTGCCTGCCGCAAAACCGCCCGCCCCGACATTGCTTGACACAGTGCCATTGTACCAATTAGTAGCGGTAGCATTGCCAAGTTGTGTCCAAGTAGAGCCTTTGTTGGTTGAATACTGCACGATAAAACCATCATAATTGGTTTCTGTTTTGAATTTAGTTTTGAATTGAAGCGTGTATGTTCCCGTTGTGGATAAGTTGAAATTGGGCGTATAGAGATGCGCCTCTGTTTGGTGGTCATACACAGAGGTTGTCAAACCTGTAACCCAAGCAGATGAACCACTCGCTACGCCATTCTTGCCTGCTATGGTAGAATTGCCACGCTCAAAACCTGTGCCTGACAATGCAACCCCTGCAAAATGTCCTACATTGGTTTCGAAATCTCCTCCATTGGCAAGCAAATAATCGGGTGTAACAGTAGGCATGACAAACATTGTTTTGGTAGCTGTCGAGGCATTGTTGTTGATAGAAAGTGTTACAGTTTTTGCGCCTGTTGTGCTGTAGGTAATGTTATGAGGTCCTACTATAGTGCTAGTTGCTGTAGAAGCTCCTGAACCAAAATTCCAACTACGCGAAGTGATAGTGCCTGACGAAGCATCTGTAAAAGTTACCACATCGGGCTGATACAAGATTTGGGTAGGCGAGGCAGTAAAACCTGCTGAGGCACCACCTCCATTTTTGCCGTTCAAGGTTGTTACGCCTGAGTTAGTAGGGTCAAGCCAATTCGAAAGGCGTGTCGTATTTGAGCCTCCTCCTGCCCATGAAACACTTACTTTACCATACCAATCAGGTTCGTTCAAAGCATTGCAAGCAGAGCCACCGCCATGTAACTGCCCCACAATACGTCCATTGCTCTCAAACAAAGGCGAACCAGACGAACCGCCTTCTGTGATAGCATTCGTCCAAACCAATCGCAAGTGCGTTGTGCTTGAGCCAGGGGTATCACTTGAATAAGCCGTGGTAGTAGCTGTGTTGGTGGAGTATGAAAATTTCTTCACATCTCCCGAAGGGTGGTGAATACCCGCCATACCTGTAGGGTTAGCCCCTGTTCTATCCCAACCATTGAAATAAGGGTTGTAGTTAGCAGGAACACTTTGGTTTAATTCTACCAAGAAAAAGTCAGAATTAGCATATTTCGCTTTCAAAGTCGCCCCTGTCATAGTTTGAGAGGTTGGCTCTGAAGAACTGCCACAGCTCGTTATTTCATAATTGAAATCGAAAACCCACTGATTTAAGTTGCTTGCGCTTGATGTTTCCCCACAATGATTGGCTGTGAGTATATACGGTTTATTGTCTTGGGCTGTGTTGTTGATGAGCGAACCACTACACCAACCCGCGCCACTACCATCAACTACCAAGATACGCACCGCACCGCGTTTTTCGTCTTGCCAATCATTAGCAAGTGCCGTACAATTTATATCTAAATTGCAACTTCCTGAATCGCCAAAGTCTTGCGGTCCGTAAGCTTTTTTGTCTTTTGTGGGTTTATCGAGATGCCCTGTTTTGTAGGCTTGGTCTATTCTATTGAGTGAAAGTTCGAACTTACCTTTGGCAGTAGCTGATTCGTAATATTCCATCACTACCTCGCGCCCTTTGATAAGCGTGATAGCAAACACACCTGAACTATGGTTATTTTCGTGTGTGAAAGAACCCAACACTGTTTTTTTGTCTGGCGTATAAACAAATAACTTGCCTCCTTCAGGCAAGGCAAATTTATCAAACAACAACACCATACCGTACACACCTTCTGTTTGCGCTTGCAACAAAACACGCCACAAGCGGTCGCCATTGGGCAATGCTTGCCACAAACCAACCTTATCAGGCGTAACATCTACCAAAGTAGCCGCCGCAAAACGATTGTTTGGCTTTGAAGCATCTTCTTGCTTCACGCGCTCCATATCAAGGCGTGGCAGTAGGTAAGGCTCTACAGAAGCCTCAGCAAGTTTCGAGTTACGAAAATCGCTTCCAAAACTTAGGGGCGTTCCTCCATAACTAATTTGCGCTTTGAGCGAATTTGTGATGAACAAAAAACTCAAAAACAATACAAGGTGCAATTTTTTCATGTGGAAAAAAGATTATAACTTTACAGTCTGCAAAATTACGGAAAATACCCTTATTTAACAAATAAAACGATTGCGTTATGCGAACTTTCCTTAGTGCTTATTGGGAAAAACTGCTTATGGCAAATTATGTAGTGAAGCCCGAAGTTTTGATGCCTTACTTGCCTGCCCATACAGAATTGGATATTTTTGAAGGAAAGTGCTATGTTAGTTTGGTTGCTTTCCTGTTTCGAGATACCAAACTTTTGGGGCTTCCTATCCCCTTTCATCGAACTTTCGAGGAGGTCAATCTACGCTTTTATGTGCGCCACTACAGCGAAGGCGAATGGAGGCGAGGCGTGGTGTTTGTGCGCGAGTTAGTTCCCAAATATGCCATTTCTTGGGTAGCCAATTTGTTGTATCAAGAGCCTTATCAAACCTGCAATATGCGCCACGTCTATCGCGAAGAAGCAGGCGAGCTACAAGTGCAGTATGAATGGAAAATACGCAAAGCACCCGCTTTTTATCGTTTCTCGGCAGTAGCTGAAGCCACCCCGCAAGAAATACCTATAGGCAGTGAAGCCGAATTTATCACAGAACATTATTGGGGCTACACTCCGCTTGCAGGAGGCAAGACTGCCGAATACAGCGTTACGCATCCGCGTTGGCGCGTATATCCCGTGAAAAACTATGCAATAGGTTGCAATTTTGGCATTTTATATGGGCAAGATTTTGAATTTCTAAACCATCAAAGCCCCGACTCGGTACTGCTTGCCGAAGGTTCGCCTATTTCCGTTTTGTGGCGCAAGGTTATCTCTTAAAAAAGCTATAGCAACTAAACATCTTTTTTAGGAAAAAAAGCTACTTTTGCACCCAACAACCAACCATATAACAACCAACCATACCCTCCAAAGATGCTTTCCTTCCGACCAGCTACCGAAGCCGATATACCCGCCTTAGGCGAACTTGCCCGCAAGATTTGGTGCAAGTGGTATATTACCATCATCACCCAAGCCCAAATAGACTATATGCTGGAGCGTAGCTATTCAGCAGAAGGTTTAAAAAAACAAATGACTACCGAAAACAGTCGTTTTTCGCTTGCCTACGTAGGCGAGGAATTGGTGGGCTATGCCGCTATGCAGACTACAGACGGCAAATCGTACTTTTTGGATAAATTTTATGTGGACACCGAAAAGCACAAGCAAGGCATTGGAGGCAAGTTTTTAGCCTATCTCGAAGAAATTTATACTCCTGAAATAATCCGACTTCGCGTAAATAGGCGTAACTTTGTAGCTATAAACTTCTACTTCAGAAACGGCTTCGTGATTGAAAAGGTTGATGACCTGACCATTGGCGAGGGCTACAGCATGGACGATTTTATTATGGTAAAGGGTTGAGAGGTGGAAAGGTTGAGAGGTGGAAGGGTAGAAAGGTAAGTAGGCAAGGAAACTCAATAATTCAATAACTCATAACTCAATAATACAACTATGGCAAAAAAGAGACAACAAGATGCTGTCAAAAATTGGCGCGAAGGCGAATTGGTTATGGCTTTTGGACTTACGCCCAATAGGAGTTCTAAAACTTCACTTATGGAGGAGTGGCTTGGCGCGTCATTGCCTATCTTGAATGATGTAGAACAAAGCATTTTCCGTAAAATTTTGGACAGAGCTACTATTCATATTGCTGGTTGGGAAGAGGAAGATTTAAAAGTGAAGTTTATTGGACATATACTCGAATTGGGTTTGTTGGAAGAAGGGAATGGCATTGTAACTTGTTTTGATAAAACCATTTCAGCCACTGTGCAGAATGTCCAACTTATCGTAAAGTCTGATTTTATGGTGGCATCAGGTTTTATGAACGTAATAAAACAGCCATTTTTCCATTTTCAAGAGTACAAGCCCCTCATCAATCCAAAAGGCGAGCCTATGGCGCAGTTGTTAGAGGCTTTTCTGATAGCACAAGAAAAAAACGAGATACAAATCCCGCTTTATGGCGTGGAAGTGATAGGCAAGCATTGGTCTTTTGTCATCATGGAAGGCAAGGATTATTGCATCTCGCCTGCCTACGACTCCACTGTGAAAGAAGACTTGCTACAAATTATAGGTATCTTGCGCAAATTCCGTGAAATTTTGGAAACGCGACTTATGAAAGCTGGAAGGGTTGAGGGGTAGAAAGGTAAGTGGCAAGGAAACTCAATAACTCGATAATTCAATAACTCGATAATTCAACTATGGCAAAAAAGAAACAACAAGACGAAGAGGCTTATAAGAATTGGACAGAGGCAGAATTGGTACTGACCTTTGGGTTACAGCCGAACAGAGAAACTAAAACTGCTCCTATGGAAGAGTGGCTTTCTGCCTCCTTGCCTACTTTTGATGTGGTGGAACAGGCTATTTTTGACAAGCATCTCAAAAAGGTTATCCGAAACATAGCAGGCTGGAGTGAGGAAGATTTGAAAATGAAATTTATTGCCCACATTCTCGAATTGGGTTATTTAGAAGAAGGAAATGGCATTGTTACGTTCTTCGACAAAAGCATCTCGGCAATCGTAGAAGATAAAAAACTAAGCGTAAAATCCGATTTTATGGTCGCTACAGGCTTTATGAATTTGGTAAAACAGCCTTTTTTCCATTTTCAGGAGTACAAGCCTCTCATTAACCCCAAAGGCGAGCCTATGGCGCAACTTTTGGAGGCTTTTCTGATAGCACAAGAAAAAAACGAAGTACAAATCCCGCTTTATGGTGTGGAAGTGATAGGTGAGAACTGGAAATTTGTCATCATGGAAGGCAAGGATTATTGCATCTCACCTGCTTACAATGCTACTGTGAAAGAAGACTTGCTACAAATTATAGGCATCTTACGCAAATTCCGCGAAATTTTGGAAACGCGACTTATGAAAGTTAAAAGTTGAAAGATGATATTCAACTCTCAACTCTCACCCCTCAACTCTCAATAATTCAGTAACTCAATAACTCAAAATATATGTCTTACAATCTCCTCAAAGGAAAGCGCGGTATCATTACAGGCGCACTCGACGAAAACTCTATCGCGTGGAAAGTAGCTCTCAAAGCAAAAGAAGAAGGCGCGATTTTTACCCTTACCAATGCGCCTGTAGCAATGCGTATGGGCAAAATCAAAGACCTCGCGGCTCTTTGCGAAACCGAAATTTTCCCTGCTGATGCCACCAAAGTAGAGGACATCGAAGCCTTGTACCAAAAGTCGATGGACTACATGGGAGGCAAGATTGATTTCGTGTTGCACTCTATAGGTATGAGTCCCAATGTGCGCAAAGGCAAAACGTATGGCGACCTTGACTATAGCTATTTCCAACAGTCTTTGGACATCTCGGCTTTGTCATTCCACAAAATGCTCCAAGTAGCCGAGAAAATGGACGCTTTGAACGAATGGGGTTCGGTAGTAGGACTTTCCTACATCGCGGCACAGCGTACTTTCGGCACTTATTCGGACATGGCGCAGGCAAAAGCGGTGCTTGAGTCTATCGCAAGAAGCTATGGCGAACGCTATGGCAGATTGAAAAAAGTGCGTGTGAATACTGTTTCGCAATCGCCTACCAAAACTACAGCAGGTTCGGGCATTGGTGGCTTCGATGCGTTCTATGCGTTTGCAGAGAGCCTCTCTCCGCTTGGCAATGCTACAGCAGAAGACTGCGCGAATTATGTTGTGTCGCTTTTCTCTGACCTGACGCGCATGGTTACGATGCAAAACCTTTACCATGATGGCGGTTTCTCTTACACAGGTATCTCTGATGACTTGATGGCTCGAATGAAACCCGAAGCATAAGAAAGACTATTATACCGTTTTTGTAGGGGCAACCCTTGTGGTTGCCCTTTTTCATTTTTTTATTTTGTAAGATTTTGGAAAACGCTTTCCAAAGTTCGTTCTTCTTGTTGCAACGCCACAAGCGTCCATTTTTTTTCGGTAGCTAATTGAAAAATTGCAGGGCGCACATCTTGCTTCGTATCTGCCCAAATCTGATAGCGGTTTCCGCCCAAACTTTGTATTTTGCGTATGCCTGCCACATTTTGCAACAAAGCCTCCTCGATGGTTTGCAAGAACTCCACACGCAAAATCGTTTCTCCTTCAGTCAAGTGCTGTAGCTCGCTCACAGGCGAGTCGGCTACTATCTTGCCTAAGTTGATGATGATAGCCCTATCGCACAGAGCTTGTACCTCTTGCATAATATGCGTGGAGAATATTATCGTCTTTTCCTCGCCTAAACTCTTGATAAGCTGGCGAATTTCTACAATCTGATTCGGGTCTAAGCCTGTAGTGGGTTCGTCCAAAATCAACACAGGCGGATTGTGCAATATAGCTTGCGCCAAGCCCACGCGCTGTCGGTAACCCTTCGAGAGCGAGCCAATTTTTTTGCTTTGCTCGCGGGTAAGCCCTGTTCGCTCTATGATTTCCGCAATTCTATCTCGTTTTTTCTTGCCCCACAATCCATGCAACTCGCCTGCAAAGCCTAAATATTCCTTCACGTACATATCCAAGTACAAAGGATTGTGTTCGGGCAAGTAGCCAATATTTTTGCGCACATCTTTCGAGTGAGTGCTGACATCAAAACCACACACGCGCACCTTGCCTGCAGAGGGAGGCAAGTAACCCGTAGCGATTTTCATAGTCGTGGACTTGCCTGCGCCATTGGGACCCAAAAAGCCCACAATTTCGCCCTTTTGTACCACAAAATTGGCATTATCTACTGCGCGTTGCGTGCCAAATATCTTGGTTAAGTTCTCAACTTCTATCATAAAACTTATAGAAAAACGTTGCAAATATATGCAATTATCTTTACACGAAAGCCTTGCCAAATTAGAGGCTTGCCCCCAAACCTACTTAGAGCTTTTCAGACATGGCAAGGTTTCTGTCGAAATCTACAAGCCTGTAATGGTCGATTTGCAACAGCCACACGACCAAGACGAGTTGTATGTCATCATGGCAGGCAAGGGCGATTTTTATTTGGAAGGCGAAACACGCCCCTTTCAGGCAGGTGATGTCTTGTTCGTACCCGCCCAAGCCGTACATCGTTTTCTCAATTTTTCAGATGACTTTACCACGTGGGTTATTTTCTTTGGCTAAGGCATTATGCCTTCATTTGCTCCTGCACGCGCAACATTTGGGCAAAATGTCTTCGGCTGTGCATGGTTTCCACTTGAAAATAATCGCCCAAACTGAACTTGAACCAAGCCGAAAGCGAAGTGCGAATTTTGACTTTATTGAAGTCAATATTTTCTGCATCTGTCCTTTCTATGTATGATTGCACGTCTTCCAAATACATCTTGAAGCGGTCTATCAAAGCGAGGTTATGGCTTGAGCCTCGTGTGGGCTGAAACATAGGTGGAGCAGGAATTTTGCGCATCTTATCAGGATTGACAAACTTCATAAATTGCTTGCCTATCCAAGTAGGCTGATATACAATTTCGCCCTCTGCAGTAGGCAAGGTTTGTTCGAAAGTTGTTTGTAGGTAAGGCTGATATTTGCTATACACAAGCAACAAATGTTGCATACATTCAGCTATACTCCAAACTTTGGGCGCGGGTTTGAAGTTAAATTTATTGAGTTCTATGTCCTTGAAATGGGCATCTACAGCGTTTTGTAGGGCAACCAATTCATTCACGCGAGTTTGTAGGTAGGGGTGTTTTAGTGTGGGAGGAGCAATCATACAACAAAGATTAGGTGTGTTTCAAACTTCAAAGATATAACAAGTTAGCCTTATTCCCAAATCACAGCTTCATTTTGTAACTTTGCGAAAAAAAAAATGTTGAACATTCCCCTAGAACGCTTTGGCAATCTAAGCCATTTCGAAACAATCACGCACTTTGTCAGCACAAGGCAAGGAGGCACAAGCATAGGCGAGGCAGAAGGCTTGAATATTGGCTTTCGAACTGCAGACTCGCCTGAAAGTGTATTGCAAAACCGCGAAATGTTGGCGCAGGCGGTTCAAATTTCGTTGGACAATTTTTGTGTGCCACAGCAAACGCACTCCTCCCGCGTAGCCCTTGTAGCAGGCAAGGACAGAGGCTTAGGGGCGCGGGCTTGGGCTACAGGCATAGCCGACACAGACGCACTCATTACCCAAACTCCCGAAGTTTGCCTAACGGTTCTTTCTGCCGATTGTACTTTGTTGCTTTTGTATGATGTTGAAAATCAAGCTATTGGCGCAGTGCATAGTGGTTGGCGTGGCACTGTAGGCAAGATTGCGCTCCGAACCTTAGAGGCTATGCAGGCGAGTTTTGGTACAAATCCCGCGCAAGTGTGGGTAGGCATTGCCCCTTGCATCTCGGCACAAGTCTATGAAATAGGCGAGGACGTGATAGATGCCACCCAAAAAGCCTTTGGCACAACGGAGTCTTACCTTGCCTACCAACCCACTACAGGGCGTTGGCATTTCG
>RDXI01000247.1 GCA_004292795.1 Bacteroidota bacterium
AGTGCTAAAGACTATGATTCGTAGCAACCCCGGTATTATGTATTGGGAGAATGGCGTGGTCAAAAATATGTGGCATTACAACGACTTGCCTACTGAAAAGGCTTTTTAAAATGAAAATGCACCTCCTCGAAGGTGCATTTTTTGTGGAATGGTAATTTAAGTTTGGTGAGGACACCAAACTTGGGGTTGGTTTCCTACATAGCTTTTTTGAGAAAAAAGCTATAGTTATGCAAAGACACATAGCTTTTTTGAGAAAAAAGCTATCTTTGTAAAAAAATAGCCTCTCCCCTTTCGATTGTTATGGAAATTGTACTTGGCATTGATATAGGTGGCACTACAACCACTTTGGGCTTTACTGACAAAGAAGGCAATATGCTTGCCGAAACGGTGATACCCACCCAAGCAGGACAACACATTACTATGTATTTGCCTCGCTTGTTTTCAGCGATTGACGCATTGCTTGCCCCCCTGAAAGATACGCATACGTGGGTTGGCATAGGCATAGGCGCGCCCAATGGCAATTATTTTAAGGGTACAGTCGAAAATCCGCCTAACTTGCAATGGGGAGGCGTGATTCCATTGTGCAATCTGTTTGAGGAGAAATACAACTTGCCTGCTTTCCTGACCAATGATGCCAATGCCGCCGCAATAGGCGAGATGAAATTTGGCGTTGCGAAAGGTATGAAAGATTTTATATTGCTGACGCTTGGCACAGGCTTGGGCAGTGGCATTGTGGTAAATGGCGAATTGGTGTATGGGCATACAGGTTTTGCAGGCGAGTTGGGACATAGCACCGTGAATTATGATGGACGTTTGTGTGGTTGTGGCAAACGCGGTTGCTTAGAAACGTATGTATCCGTAACAGGCATCAGGCGCACTGTTTCCAAACTTTTGGCGGATACATTGGTGCATAGCGAGCTAAGAGCAGTAAGCCAACAAGACCTCACAGGCGAGATGATAACCAATGCCGCAAGGCAAGGCGACAAAATAGCCCTCGAAGCCTTCGAATATACAGGGCAAATATTTGGCAGGAAATTAACCGAGTTCACGGTTTTCACAAGTCCCGAAGCCTTTATTTTGTTTGGCGGGTTGGCGCGTGCCGAAAATCTTTTGTTACAACCCACGCTCAAGCACATGGAGGCGAATATGTTTGGCGCGTTTCATGGCACTGTAAAGTTGATGTACTCCTCTTTGCAAGACACAAACGCGGCAGTATTGGGCGCGAGTGCATTGGCTTGGCACGAATTGGAAAAACAAAAACGAAAAATGTAACCAAAAAAAAGTGTGTTTCGTACACTATCGTACTATGGCAATATCACTAAAAAAAGGAGGAACACTCAACCTCACCAAGAAAGAACCTGCCCTGCAAAAAGTATTGTTGGGCTTAGGTTGGGAAGTGCAAGGTAAGGCTGTCGACCTTGACGCTTCGGTCTTTATGCTCAATGCGCATGGCAAACTACCTGCTGATGAGTTTTTTGTGTTTTTCAACAACCTGAAATCACCTGATGGAGGCATACAACACACTGGCGACAACCGCACAGGCGTTGGGGCAGGTGATGATGAGATGATTTTGGCAAACTTGCCTCTTATCTCGCCTGAAGTGCAAGAAATTTTGGTTATTGTGTCCATTTACGAAGCTGAAACCCGCCGACACAATTTTGGTATGTTGCGTGATGCCTACATTCGACTCGTTGATGTGGAAAGCAACCGCGAAATATTGCGCTATGAATTGGGGCAAGAATTTGGTACTTGCACCGAAGTAGAATTTGGCAGACTCCGCAACGAACAAGGCGAATGGCATTTTGTAGCCTCTGGCATTGGCTCAAACACAGGCTTACAAAGCTATGTGGATAAATATTGTTGAAAGTTGAAAGTTGAAAGTTGATTTCAACTCCCAACTCCCAACCCTCACCTTTCAACTCTTAACTTTCAACTTTCAACTCTTAACTTTCAACTCTCAACTTTCAACTTTCAACCATGCGCGTAAACGAACTTTCTTTAGAAATGAAATGGGATATGTTGCTCGCCAATTTGCAAAAATTGGTAGGCAAGCGTCCTGCTGATATTGATGCTGTGTTGTTTTTGATAGGCATACAAGAACTTGGGCAAGGCATACGCACTTTCAGCAAAGAACAAAAACAAGACCTGATGCACATAGCCACTTGTAAGGTGTTGAGCTATGCGGGTATTTATGAACTCGAAGGCAGTGATGCTGAAGGCTGGCCTCATTGGAAACAAGTCTTGCCCTTGCCTCACCTGACGCTGGAGGAGCAAGAAAACCTATTGCGAACCCACGTGTTAGAATATTTTGAAGAAGCACAACTTTTTTAAAATCACAGCGTTTTGTAGGCAAGTTATTTTGTTTTCTCAATCCTTAAAAACCCCTATTTTGATATGCGTAATTTTCGTTTTTTACTTGTAATGGCTTGTTTGTTGCTGTTGGCTACCACTGCCTACGCACAGCCCAAAGGAAAACCTAACCCTCCCAAAAAGAAAGGCACTATGTTTCAAGGAACAATCAAAGAAAAGCCATGGACAAAAAGCTCGCAAAGCTACTGCGCTCAAGGGAGCGAATACTTTGTATTGGTGCAAAGCAATGGCGAGGAGCTTGTTATTCAAAATAATTCAACCCAAAAATTGAGCGACTTTGCAGATAAGCAAGTTACGATAGAAGGCAAGATAGAAACCAAAACTATCAAACCCAGCAACAACCCAATGGAACAACGTCCTGTGAACTCTATGATAGGTCCTGACGGAAAGGAAATCAAAGAAGCGGATTTTACCTGCACTGTTTTGGTAGTTACAAAAATAAAATAGTTTTTTTTGGCAAGTATGAAATGAGGCTGTCCGAAAGGGTAGCCTTTTTTGATTTTTTGACACTTTTTGTGGCGGGGATTTTTTCACTATATTTGTTTTTAAAAACACCCCAATCCCATGAACCAACCCCACACACCCGTTTTTCTCCTCCCCTTCTATCCGCCAACTGCACATTTCAAGGGCAGGCAAGCCGAACTCGACTCCCTACACACACACCTACAGGCAGGTAAGCGCACTGTGCTTGTGAATGGACTCGGTGGCGTAGGCAAGACTACCCTTGCACAAAAGTACGTGCAGGAACACGAAGCCGAATATGCGCATATCCTTTGGCTAAGGCAAAGCGGTAGCATAGTAACCTCCTTTATTAGTCCCGCGTTGTTCCGCAATTTGGGCATCGAGTTGGTATCAGGCGAGGATATGTACCGCCCCTTTTATGATGCCCTACGCGCCCTGAACGCATTGCAGGGAAAAAACCTGCTCATCATAGACAACTATGAACTAACGGACACTGACCTCGAAAACGACACACTCGGCAGGCTATGTACCTTGCCTACCCACTGGCGCGTGCTGTGTACTTCGCGCAATGACGTGGACTTTTTTGATGAAACCATGCGCCTCGATGTCTTGCCTGCCCACGAAGCCATACAAGTCTTCCAAGCCAATACAGCAGGCAAGCCCGCAGACGTGGCAGAGGTAGGCGAGCTACTGAAGATGATAAGCTACCACACGCTCATGACCGAGCTATTGGCGAAAACCTACAAACAATGCCTGCAGTTTGGCACAGTAGGCGAGCTACATGCCTACCTAAAAGCGCGAAGCCTACAAGACCAACAATTAGACAAAAAAATATACGTGGATAGGCAAGCTACTACGCTGTATGCGCACCTTAGCGCGGTGTTTTCCCTTGCCTCCCTGACCGAAGACGAAACGTGGCTACTGAAACAATGGGTTGTCTTGCCTACTGCCCCACACAGCGCGAAGGATTTTCTGACGTGGATACAAGACTCTGCCCTTGCCTACGAAAACGCCCTGCTCTCCCTTACCGAAAAGGGCTGGCTACAAACCGACAACCGCCTTGCCTACTCCCTGCACCCTTTCCTACAGCTATTCCTGCACCAAGAACTAAAGCCTACCTTGCCTGACTGTGAGAAAATGTGGGATTATTTTATAGATGTAATGGATATAGAAAACGTACAAGCTCACCCCTTAGCGCATCAATGGACTATAGCAGTAGGCGAGGCAATGGTGCAATATATAGACTTCACAGACCACGAAGAAAATCAAGCTTTATTGTGGAATAGAATATGTTTTGTTTATACATTTTTAGCTGATTATTCAAATGCTGTTAGGTGTGCTAAAAAAAATTTAATAATTTATAAAACTATTGCCAATGAAAAATATCAAGAATATGCTACTTCTCTAAACTGTTTAGCTGGATTATATAGTTATCAAGGTAACTATACAGAAGCAGAACCCTTGTTTCAAGAAGCTTTGCAAATACGCAAAGAAAAATTAGGAGAACAACATCTTGATTACATTACCTCTTTAAATAATTTGGCTTATTTGTATAATAATATGAGTAAATACACAAAAGCATTACCATTGTATCAAAAAGTATTGCAAACAATAAAAAAAGAATTAAGTGAAAAGCACCCTAATTATGCTGTTGCTTTAACTAATTTAGCTAATTTATATCGTGACCAAAGTAATTACACGAAAGCCTTACCTTTGTATCAAGAAGCATTAAAAATACAGAAAAAAGAATTAAATAACAAACATCCTAATTGCGCTGTTTCTTTACATAACATAGGTGTGTTGTATTTTAAGCAGAGAAATTACAAGCAGGCAAGAGTGTGTCTTGAAGAAGCCTACAATATTTGTATAGAAAAATTAGGTGAACAACACCTACTTACACAAAATACAAAGGAATGGTTAGATAAATTGCCCCGTACCCACATGCTTTAGCGTGTACGGGTGGGTTATTTTTGCGCGGTGTCCGTAGGTTTGCACCTACGGCTATTCATAGTAAAACCCCATTCGGGGTTCTTTTTGTTTGCCTTACCTATTGCACGACCTCGAAGAGGTCGCACAATGAATAGCCGTAGGTGCAAACCTACGGAAGCGCGTAATATGTTTGTATTTCAGCATAATATTTTGTCATTTGTGCCTTTTACAAAATTTATACCCCGTTATATAAAATAATAAGCCGTTATTATTTTGTATATTGCCGTTATTTTAAAATATAACAGCAATATTCATTCGAATAATGGCATTATTTTAAAATATAACGGCAATATTTGCGTGAATAACGGCATTATTTTAAAATATAACGGCAATATTTGCGTGAATAATGGCAATATGTATATAAATAACGGCAATATTCATTCAAATAACGGCAATATACACGCGAATAACGGCAAAAAGCATTTGGTTCTCTGACAATTTCTGTAGAAATACTGTATTAACGTGAGTTCGGAAATAAAAAGGTTACATACAAGCCCCAGCGGGGCGACATCTTTGTAGCACAACGGTTTAAGTCTTTCAAAGCCCCAGCGGGGCG
>RDXI01000023.1 GCA_004292795.1 Bacteroidota bacterium
AGGCTCTGATTATGAAGGTATTATCAATCCTATGATTGTGTGTGGAACGATAGTGGACTTTTGCGAATTTCAACAAATGTTTGAAAAACAGTTCGAATACTTGGCGCGTGATGCGAAAATATCCTTGCCTGAGGGCTTAGACATTCAGCAACTCTCGCAAGATATATTCTTCGAGAATGGCAAAAATTTCGTGCTTAAGCGTGTCGATAAGTTAGCGAACAAATAGTGCTACTGTAGGCAAGCTAAAGCTTGGCTTGCCTACCAAACAAATCGCTCTCCTTCTACTGCAAACTCGGTATTCGGAAAAATCTTGCGTGTTTCTTGCAAAAGTGGTTCGTAGTCAGGATATTTTGCGGAAATATGCCCGATAAGCAACTTGCCTACCCCTGCATCAAGGGCTATTTGCCCCGCTTGTTCTGTGGTGGAGTGATAGGTTTCTATGGCGCGTGTCAAATCTTCTTGCATAAACGTAGCTTCGTGATACAACATATCTACGCCTGCCAACAAAGGCACAAGGCTTGGTGTATAGGCTGTATCAGAACAATAAGCATACAACATAGAAGGAGGGACGAAGGTATAATCTTCGGCACGGTATAGCAACTTGCCTGCTTCATCATACACATCTTGCCCATTTTTCAGGCTTATATACACCGCCCCTGCGAGGTCAGGAGGCAAGCTATGTGGTTTTATTTTGGTAGGCTTCACTTTCTCACGAACAAGAAAGCCATTGCAAGGTTTGATGCGATGGTTCAGGGGCAGGGTGGCAATCGTTATGGAGTCATCTTCAAAAAAAACGTCTATGCTGTCGGTAGGCAAGCCTTTGAATACGATTTCGAAGCGAAAAACAGAGTCGGTTACTTTGAATTGCAAGCGCAACAAGTCTGCCAAGTCGGGAGGCGCGAAGATGTAGAACTTTTGGGTACGCCCTACCATTTGCATATTGTTCAAGAGCGCGAATATGCCGAAAAAGTGGTCGCCATGTAGGTGAGAAATAAGCAACATATCGAGCTTGTGCAGACTCACACCGTAGCGCGTGCATTGATGTTGTGTGCCATCGCCACAATCTATCATAATCATACGCTTGCCTGCCTGTAGGACTTGGCTTGCGTTGTGGCGTTTGTACAAAGGAAGGGCGGCACTACTGCCTAAGATTGTCAGCATAAGAACGTGCTATTTTATGGTGTCCTTGTAAAGTTGGTGCGGTGTTACAACTTGTGGGACTTTGGTAACGATAAGCTGTTTGTCGGAAATCATTTTTTCGAGCCATTCCTTCGAAACCTTGCCTTTGAGGTACTTTTCGACCATCAGGATAGCCACAGGCGCGGCAACATCACCACCAAAACCAGCATTTTCGACATAGACTGCTACCGCAATTTTGGGATTTTCGCGTGGGGCGAAGCAAATAAAAACCGAGTGGTCTTGTCCGCGTGGGTTTTGGGCTGTTCCCGTTTTGCCACAAATATCAAGGTCTTGGATAATGGCTTGCGGTCCTACCGTTCCCATACGATACGCATCTCGCATACCATTGATAAGCACATCATAATGCTCTTTGTCGACTCCTACGTCTTTTCGTTTGGTATAAAAAGGCGAGATACTTTTGTTTTTGTCCTTGCCTATGCCCGTAACTACGTGAGGTGGATAAAAGAAGCCTCTGTTCGCTATGATGCAAGAAATATTTGCCAACTGAATAGGCGTGAGTTCTATCTCGCCCTGTCCAATGCCCAAAGAATAGATATTCGAAAAATTCCACTTTCCTTCGCCATATCGGTCATTGTATAGGCTAATCTTAGGTACGCGCCCTGCTTTTTCGGCGGCTACGTCTATCATCGTTTTGCGTCCAATGTTGAATTGGGGCAAGGCTTCGAGCCATTTGTTATAGCCATCACTTATTTTGCCATCTTCGGCTACAGTGTAGGTACTGTCGTTTACTTTTTCTATTTTGTTTTGGTAAATAATGCGCCTATAGACATTCCAATAATAAGGATTGCAAGAGTATTGAATGGAGCGGTGCAAATCGCCTGAAGGGTGTCCGTGGCATTTCACAAGCGAAGGATTGCAATAAAAGGCGCTTGCATCATTGATAACGTGCATTTGCTTGCCTACCAATAACTGTACGGTTTTGAAGGTAGAACCCGGGGGATAATGCGCTGTAACGGCACGATTGAACAAGGGTTTGTTTTCCTCTTGCACAAGCATATTGTAGTTCTTGCTAAAGTCCTTGCCTATCAAAAGGTTAGGGTCATAATAGGGCGAAGAAATCATTGCCAATACTTGCCCTGTGCTGGGTTCTATGGCTATGGCACTGCCTGCTTTGTTTTGCATGAGCTTCTCGCCTAATTGTTGCAGGTCAAAGTCAAGCGAAGTATAAAGATTTTGCCCTGCTATGGAAGTCGTGTCAAACGCGCCATTTCGGTACGCGCCTTTTTCCTTGCCTTTGGAGTCCACCCAAATATTTTTCACGCCCTTTCTGCCTCGCAGTTCGCGCTCATAGAAGGCTTCGAGTCCTGCCTTGCCTACATAATCGCCACCGCTATAATATCGGCTTGAGTCGTGGGTAAGTTCGTTGTCGCTAATCTCGGCAATGTAGCCAAGCACATGGGCGAGGCTTTGATGCGGATAGGCTCTAACGGTGCGCGTGGCTATGAAAAAACTTGGAAAATCAATCAAGCGGTCTTGTATGCGGGCATGGTCTTGTTTGGAGAGTTGCTTCATAAAAGGCACAGGCGAGGAGCTTGCATTGATAGAGGCTTTTGCCAATAGTTTTTCGTACTCCTCGAGGGTAATGCCCAATACTTCGCACAGCATTTTCTTCTTTTCAATATCCAATTTTTTGGCACTTTTGGGCGTAACCATCAAATCGTAAATAGGCGTGTTCAGCACAAGCACCTTGCCTGTACGGTCATAAATAAGCCCTCTGTCGGGGTGCATCACAATACGCTTGATGGAATTGTCTTGTGCCGCTATCTTGTAGCCCGTTTCGACTACTTGCAAAAAGAACAAGCGGGCTGAAAAAATCATACCCACCGACACAAACAAACTCAAGACAATCCATCGACGACTTTCAAGCATAGCTTTATAATAAGGAATTTGAAATAAACACAAATATTTGGTGCAAAAATACACCACAAAACGCAAAGGCGCAATGCCTTTAAAACCCTAACTCATAATTTTCAGTTCCCAATTTTCCGCGCCATCTTCCCAATAATGGCAATCAATGGCTAAAAAATCAGGATTTAACAAATCGGGCTTGTTGTAGGCAAGGGGCTTTTTATGCTCAAAGTCCACGATTTGCCCGCCTGCCTCTTCGATGATAATTTGTGGCGCGGCAGTGTCCCATTCCATCGTGGGACCGAAGCGCGGACAAAGATTGACATTGCCTTCTGCAAGGCGCATCAATTTTACAGCACTGCCCAAGTGCAGGATATTGGAGTCTTTGAATTGGCTTAGGTATTCGGCTGTTCTGCCGTTGTAGTTGTGCGAGGAAGTTACGATTTTTAAGCCTTTGGAGGCAGACGAGAACTTTTGCGCGGTGTGCAGTTTGGTTTTGTTGCCCAATTTGTCAATGGAATACGCGCCCTTGTGTCGTATAGCATAACAAACCTGCCCTGTAGTGGGCTGGAGCATTACGCCCAAAATAGGCTTATTTTGATGCACAAGGGCGATATTGACCGTGAAATTGCCTGATTTGCGTACAAATTCCTTCGTGCCATCTAAAGGGTCGACCAACCAAAAATAATCCCAATGTTTGCGCACTTCATAATCGGGCATTTCTGCTTCTTCGCTTAGGAGAGGCAAGCCCGTTTTGGCTAAATAAGACGATATAGCTCTATGCGCTTGCCTATCTGCCTCTGTTACAGGCGATTGGTCGCTTTTTCTATCTACCGTAAAATTGGTTTGATAGACCTCAAGAATGGCTATTCCAGCTACTCTCGCGCCTTGGCACGCGGCATCAAGATAATCAGAAAGAGGAGGACGCATATTATCTGTTTTGGTGGTCAAGGGGTGTTATGAGTGCAAGTTACTACTTTTTGGGGAGAACTTTTGGCTTTTTATACAACGTATTGGGGTAATGAGCATTATTTGCCATAATTGCGCAAAGCAATTTCCATCGACCACCAATAAAAATCGCGTGGGAAATGGAGCAGGTAAGCCTGTTTTTTGTTCAAGAGCAAGTCATAATGCCCCAAATAGTTCCACTCCCAAGCTACCGAAGCCCAGCCTTGCATGAGTTCGTCTATCTCGGCACGAATGTCTTTCACTTCGCTTTCTGTAAAACCATTCTCGACAAGGTTTTTCATAGTCGTTTCGTGGTGATGCTCCGTGAACTCCATTTCCAAAAACACTTCATTGATAGCCTTCCAGATGTCGAAGCGGTCTTCTACCTTCAAGCCCGCCTGTTTGACGAACTGCAAGAACTCGGGTTTGTGTTTGCTGTCTATAAAAATGACTTCGTTGTGATTGATGACCACCGTAGGCGGAAAGGTGTTCAAATTCACTTCGTTGATTTGGCTCACGTGAACCAAAGGCTTTTCACGGACAGTGCTAACCAAGAATTCATACTGGCGAACCTCCATCGAATCTTGATGGAAAATGATGCGTTTTGCGGCCATAAATTTTAAATTTTTCAGTTTACTTGCACAAATATAAAGAATATTTTATTTTTGGGCAAAAATAATTCTGATTATGGCAATAAAACTCTTGATGCCCAAACTAAGCGACACGATGGAAGAGGGCGTGATAGCCGTTTGGCACAAAAAAGTGGGCGACCTTGTGAAGTCAGGCGACCTCCTTGCCGAAATAGAAACGGACAAGGCGACTATGGAATATGAAGAGGTGGAGAAGGGCGTTCTCCTCTACCAAGTACCCGAAAAATCGGCTGTCAAAGTAAACGGACTGATGGCTATCTTGGGCAACGTAGGCGAGGATATTTCCGCTTTGTTGAACGGAGGCGAGGCGCAAAGCCAACCCAAAAACGAGCCTGCTGTAGCGGTGGCTGAAGTCGTGGCTACGGCTACCAAAACTGTAGCGACCACCAAAGTCAATGCAGTGGCTGTAACGATGCCCAAACTCAGCGACACCATGCAAGAGGGCGTTATCGCTACTTGGAACGTGAAAGTGGGTGATGTGTTCAAGTCAGGAGCAGTATTGGCAGAAATCGAAACGGACAAGGCAACGATGGAATATGAGTGCTACGAAAATGGCACGGTGTTGTATTTGGCAGTGGAGAAAGGGCAATCTGTAAAAGTTGATGACGTGATTTGTGTGATAGGCGAGCCAAATGCCGATTATAAATTGCTTCTCGAACAGCTCAAAGGTGGCTCGCCTGCTCAAGCCACGCAAACGCCTGTGCAGAATGCTACGCCTACTGAACAAGCCGTACAAAATAATGCACAAGCAAACGGACACGCCGAAGGTGAGCGTGTGAAAATATCGCCTCTTGCTCGCAAATTGGCGCAAGAAAAAGGCATCGACCTTGCCTCCCTACAGGGTTCAGGCGAGGCTGGACGCATTGTGAAGCGCGACATTGAGAACTTCACACCAAGCGCGAAAGCAACTAAAGCAGAAAGCACGCCTTCAGTTACTTCCCATGTTGCCGTTGGGCAGGAAAGTTTCGAAGAAGTGCCTGTTTCGCAAATGCGCAAAACGATTGCCCGCCGTTTGAGCGAAAGCAAAAACACCGCCCCGCACTTCTACCTCACAATGGAGATAGAAATGGACGCGGCAATGGAGGCAAGAGAGCGCATGAATGAAGCCTCGCCTGTCAAAATTTCCTTCAATGACTTGGTTGTGAAAGCCTGTGCGATGGCATTGCGCAAACACCCTGCAGTCAATTCGTCTTGGTTGGGCGATAAGATACGCTACAATCACCACGTACACATAGGCGTAGCCGTAGCAGTGGACGAGGGCTTGCTCGTGCCTGTGGTGCGCTTTACTGACCAAAAGTCGCTCTCGCAAATATCAGCCGAAACCAAAGACCTTGCGCAAAAAGCCAAAAACAAAAAATTGCAACCTGCAGATTGGGCGGGCAATACGTTTTCGGTGTCTAACTTGGGTATGTTTGGCATAGATGAATTTACGGCTATCATCAATCCACCCGATGCTTGTATCTTGGCAGTGGGAGGCATCAAACAAACGGCAGTCGTGAAAAACGGACAGCTCGCTGTGGGCAATGTGATGAAAGTAACCCTTTCCTGCGACCATCGCGTAGTTGATGGTGCATTGGGCGCGGCTTTCCTCAAAACCCTGAAAGAACTGCTCGAGGCTCCCGTAAGAATGTTGGTGTAATGCCCTTCGAAATAACAAAAGGCTATCTGAAAGGGTAGCTTTTTTTGTTCCCTAAACTACCATGGTTTGTGTCCCACAAACCGCTTATAGAACAGTATAGGGTTGTTTGTGGGACACAAACAACGGCTAAAATGCAGTGTTTGGGAATATTTATTTTTCAAGCATAAAGAAAGTGTTATCTTTGCTTAAAAAATATAATCATGATGAATACATTACTTGAGCAAGCTCTTTCATTGCTTGATTGGGCAAATTATGATGCTTTTTTTGCTTTTGTGGCGGAGAATGTGGGTTTGGTAGGCGAGTTGGCAGATTTGCGAAAGGAATTTATGAATAAGCCAACGCCAGACCATTTATTTCCCCAACGCTTGCGTACTTGGGCGCAAACACACATAGAGGCTTCAAAAGAGGGCGTAGCAGGGTTTGAAACGAAAAAATACATTTTCAATCGTGATTTTCAGTTTGTAACAGACAAAACAAAACAAAATAGAGGCATAGGCACTTCAGAAGTCTTGCAAGACAAAACCACAGACGACCTACAGCCAGACGACCTCGCGTTGCTTTTTAGGCAAGATGAGGCTTTAGAACGCTTAGGAGAAGACGCAGACAAACTAACTGCACAAGAAAAATTGCGCTTATTGGCTTTAGCCGAGAATGGACACATCTACAAGGGAACTTTCCTCGCTATAGGCAAGCATTTTCAGTTCAGAGCAGTGTGTGAAAGTGCCTTAGAATCCAAATTCACTTACTTCAAAGGCAAAGAACGCTTAGATGATATTGCTTTTGAGAATGTGACAGGCAATATTCTACACCAATACAACCGTATGATGTTTTTGCTTAGACAACACATTCCCAAAAGGCGCGACAGGTCGAAAGATGAAAATGTGTACGAAGTACCTATAGAGGCACTGCGCGAGTTTGTAGCCAATGCCTTTGTGCATAGGGATTATAGCCAAGAAACACGCACTACTGTTTATGTAGAAATCTTTGATGACCGCATAGAAATCAGAAATCCAGGAGCCTTTCCTAAAGGTACGCAACCCAATCGAATTATAGAGTCGGTGCTTATCAATCCTACCATGATGGCAGTGTTTATGCTCCACAATCACGTAGAGCAAAAAGGAACAGGCATCAACAGAGCGCAACGAATTTTGGAGGCACAAGGCTTGCCTAAAGCTGATATAGACTTTGGCAATGATGAAGTTCGAAGGGTAACAGTAACCATTTATAGACCAACATAAGAAAACAAATCTATTTTTATCACTCCTTCCCATTTGTAACACAAACGGCTCGGATGTGTGCCGTAGGCAAAATGACAAATCAAAATGTGCGTAAAATAAACGTTTTTTTTCGCTTACAGCGCACAGACGAGCCGTCTGTGTTACAAAAATCCTCACAAAACGTATGAATACTACCGAACAAGCTCAACAAGCTCGCCTACAGGCGCAAACCTTTATGCAATATGCCCAATATGATGATTTATTTGCCTTATTGCGCCTTAATATTCCGCAAGAAAACGCTGAAGCGCACACTTTTTTTCTGTTACATCAATTAGAGCAAGAGTATGTAACACAAAATACGACTGTGGCATGGGTGCAACGCTTTACTACTTTCCTGCAAACGCAAGTCCCGTTATTGCATACGCCCTTGCCTAAAGAAAAAATCAAACATCGACCACGTTTTTTTACCAATGAACCCTACAGCGGGTTTTTCATAGGCAGAGAGCGCGAACTCGAACAACTGCACGCCCACCTGACAGCCAATAAACCTACGGTGTTGGTGAATGGATTGGGCGGTATAGGCAAGACTTCCCTTGCCTCCCGTTATTTGCGCGAATATGCACAAGAATATGATAATGTGGTTTGGCTTACACAGCAAAATCACTTCTTAGAAGCCTTTACGGATAACTACATATTGACTAATAACCTGCAACTTGCCTTCAAAGAAGAAACTACCGAGCAACGTTTTCACTTTATTATCAATGCACTGAAGCAAATAAAAGGCAGAAACTTGTTGGTATTAGACAACTTTCAGCGCAAAGAAGATGACAAGTTTTTATCTTTCCTGCGTTTCTTGCCTCCCACTGATGCATGGAAATTATTGTTTACTTCGCGTGAGAAAATAGACCGCTTCACAGAGCTAAACTTGGGTACGTTGCCTCTTGACGAAGCGATGGCTTTGTTCAAACACCATTGCCCAAACAAAAACATAGACGATACCGAGCTACAAAGTCTTTTGGAAGAGGTAGGATACCATACCTTGATGATAGAACTCTTAGCGAAAATATACAGAGAGAATACAGGGCTAACAAGTGTGCGTGTGATGCAAGAAAAAATACAAGCCCTGCAAATAGACGACCAAATCCTACAGCGCGTCATCACTACTGAACTTACACAAGAGGAAGTGCGCCTCTATGAATACCTTTTGCGTGTCTTTAGCTTAGAGCCTTTGAGTGCGGAGTCCTTGCATATCCTGACGCAAATAGCGGTCTTGCCTGCTGAAGCCTTGCCTATTTGGTTAATCTTGCTTACTAAAGACGAAGAACAAGAAACCTACCGCGAGGTATTGGAGAACTTGGTGCGCAAGGGTTGGCTTGCCTTCGTAGGCGAGGAAGATGTGCAGATGCACCGCCTCATGCAGATTGTATTGCTCAAAGCTTTACAGCCTACTTATAAGGATTGTGAAATGCTTTGCTATTTTATCACTGAAATATTACGTTCAGACGAAGCTAAAGCCAATCCTTTGGAATTTCAAGGCTTCGCGTTTTATGCAGAAGCTCTTTTGCAATACATCAATTTTCAAGATGTACTTGGCATAAAAGTAGTATTACAAGCAGAATTAGCTAATTTTTATTATTATGCAGGAGATTATACCAAAGCCATTACCATAGCAGCACAAAACAAAGATTTTGCCTTGCAAGTATTTGGCAAAGATAGCCAAGAATATTCTACCGTATTGAATAACTTAGCAAATTTATACAACAGTGCAAGCAAGTACGAAGAAGCTTTACTTTTGTTGCAAGAATGTTTACAAATACGCGAGCAAGTTTTAGGTAAACAACACCCTGATTACGCTATTGCTTTGCATAACTTAGCAAATTTATACCAAAGAACAAACAAATATGCAGAAGCCTTGCCTTTGTATCAAGAATGTTTGCAAATAAATGAACAAGTCTTAGGCAAACAACACCCTAATTACGCCACTTCGTTAAATGACTTAGCAAGTTTACATGAAAACACAGAAAAATATACAGAAGCTTTATCTTTGTATCAAAAAAGTTTACAAATATGGGAGCAAGTGGTAGGCAAACAACATCCTCGTTATGCTACTTCACTGAATAACTTAGCAAGTTTATACCAAAAAACAGGCAAATATGCAAAAGCCTTGCCTTTGTACCAAGAATGTTTGCAAATATGTGAGCAAGTCTTAGGCAAACAACACCCTAATTATGCTACTGTATTGAATAACTTAGCAGAACTATACAAAACTACAGGCAAGTATGTAGAAGCCTTACCTTTGTATCAAGAATGTTTGCAAATACGCGAGCAAGTCTTAGGCAAACAACACCCTGATTTTGCTGCTGCTTTATATAATATGGGTAGATTATTATTAGAAATGCAACAAATAGAAGAAGGCATACAAGGTATTTTTACAGCGTATCAACTCTTGCAAGAAAACGTAGGCGAGGAACACCCAGACACCCAAAAAGTAAAGAAAGATGTAGAGTATCTCTTACAAATGATGCAAAAAGAATAAGGGAACGTGGGCATCTTGCCTGTAGGCTGACAAAAAGCAGGGTTATTCGCGTAGGGCAAACCTCTACAGAGTTCTTGCTTATGGAACAGCTTTTCTACAAAAATATCGCCCTTCTGGGGCTAAAAATGCGCTACCAAAAAATTTGAACTCGCTCTAAAAAACAAAACCAAAAACGCTGTTACAACCTGCTTGCCTACTCTTCGAATACCACTTGGGCGTACAAATCGTGTAGTTGTATGAGGCACTCGCCTATTTGTATGCTTTCTGTCAGGTCTTGCAAGATTTCCAAAAGCCACCCTTCCGCAGTGCGCGTGTAGCTCGTAACCTCTATTTTCGCGCTGTCTATCATCACATATTGTTGCAAGCAATCTAACATTTGATAGCAACGTTTCTTTTCCACTTTGTCGTACAAGGCAGTGCTGGGCGAAAGTACCTCTATCACAATGCTTGGGTTCAGCAATGTGTCTGCGCCCTTTTCGCTCTTGCGCTCTATCTCAGCAGTTTGGCACACCACCATCACATCAGGATACACATATTTTTTGCATTGTTCGAGTTTCAGAAGCATATCGCTTGGGTAAATTTTGCAGTTTTTACCCTTGAGGCATATCCCTAACTCTACAATGATATTGGCAACGATGAGGTTATGTTCCTCCTTTGCACCTGCCATATTCAGGATTTCGCCATTGTGGTACTCGCTTTTGAGAGGGGCGTTTAGTTCTTGCTCAAGGTAGGCAAGTTCTGGAAATTGTTGGACTAATATACGCATATACAGAACATAATTTTTCTAAGCAAAGATAAGAATATCTGCGCAAAACACCCAAAACATAGTCGAAAAAAATGGCAGGAGGTCTATCCTTCCTCCTGCCGGTTAGCTGCTGCGGGAGTCGAACCCGCGCCCTAATGATCCTGAGTCATTCGCTCTGCCATCTGAGCTAAGTTGCTGAGGAGATATGAGCAATCCGAAGACCGCACATACTTCTTTTGCCTTTGGTTTTGCAATCTGTATGCGTGATAAGTTCAGCCCGTTGCTCTGCCACTGAGCTACAACCGCTTGTAGTTTGAAAGATGAGAGATGAGAGTTGAGAGTTGAAAGATATATACACCTAACAATTCAATAAATCAGTAATTCAGTCATTCACTTTCTCACTCAATCACTCTTTTTTTGGAGCGGTCGGTGGGATTCGAACCCACGCGCTAGGGTAAACACACAGAAGATACCCAAAAACTGTTTAATCTAAAGCTATGAAGCGAAACACTTAGGCTGACCAATTTTAGCATAAGTCCTACCAAGATTCGGTGTCTTGTAGGTGCGTAAAATATGGGTATGAGGCTAAAGCGAAGGCTAAGACTAGCTTCGAGGGCAAAGGTAGGAATTTTATTTCAGACTTACAAAATAATACTAAAATAAATTTTAAAGTGCATATAGCAAAAGGCTGTAGCGCACCCTTTCTAGGGTGCGGGGTGTCAATTACTCTGAACACACCCTAGAAAGGGTGTGCTACAAGGGTGCAAGGTGAGAATTATTTTAGTATAAAAATCGCATAAAGCATCTGCTTTTATGCGATTATAGACTGTTTTAAAAAGAAAATTATGGTTTGAAAGGATTGCTCCATCGGGCATCTGTATAAACATTTGTGCCTGACAAGGTTTTGAGGAAGGCAATCGTAGCGTTTACTTCTGTTGAGTTTAGGTTGAGTTTTTGCCCAACTCCGCCAGGTCTTAGGCGAGGATCTAAATTCGTATTCGTGCCTATTGTGATGTTGCCATAATGTCCTATGGCGGCTTGTAGGTCTGTGATAACGCCTGTGTGCATCATGGGCGTGTTTGGATTGCCTGTGCTGTTGGTCAGGTCGCGCAAAGAAGGTGTGCGCGTGTTTGTGAGGTCGAAGCCTGTAGCATTGAGCTTGCCTATGATGCCGTTGTTGCCTGTATTCGGGTCTATGTCAAACTCTGGAGCGCGATGACAGCCACCACAACCCAAACCGCCTGCGGTTCTGTTGCCCATAGCATCAAAAACGGGAGGCGAGAGAAAAAGCGTCTTGCCTGTATTTTCTTGTGCAGTGAAGTTGGGGAAGTTTTGCCCATCATTGGCTACTTGCGCCCTTCCTGCATCATATTTGGAGTCGAAAGATTGGATACTTCTGATAAATTGCGCTAAACATTCTTGCATACGCGCCTCTGTTACGGCTTCATCGCCATACGTGAAGGTAAAGAGTTCTTTGTAATATTCTATAGCCTGTAGTTTTGTGAGGAGGGAGGCAAGATTAGGTCTGCCATTTTGCCCACTGAAGCCCATTTCGGCATGGTCTTGAATGGGTTGTGTGGTTTGTTGTTCGAGTGTGCTGGCTCTTTCGTCCCAAAAGAATTTTCTTTCAGTGGCAAAACGCGAGTTGATAAGCCTCATGGACTGCCTGCCTGTAACGCCTCCGCTTACGCCTTTGCTTCCTACTTCGGTATCGCCAAAGGCAGAGGCTTGTTTGTGGCAACTTGCGCAAGAAATGGTGTTATCGATGCTTAGACTCTTGTCATAAAACAACACCCTGCCCAACGTAGCTTTGGCATCTGTGATATTATTGCCAAAAGTGTTGTCTTTGACAATGTAGGCGGGTTTTGTCTGATTAGCATAATTCGCTAATTTATTCAGGTCAATGGTTGTCCCGAAAGTAGCTTTTACGGCGGGATAATCTTTGGTGATAGTGTCTTCGTCTGTTTTGGAACATTGCGAAAAAACAAAAGTACCTATCACAAGGGCGGAAAAAATTGCGGTTTTTCTTATCATGGTTTTTCAGACTACCAAAACTCGAAAAGGTTTAAACTTGCCTACCCAAAAAACAGAAAATATTTTGCGAAGGTGATTACGAAAAAGGGCAACCACAAGGGTTTGCCCCTACATGGCTCGAAAAGGTTTAAACTTGCCTACCCAAAAAACGGAAAATATTTTGCGAAGGTGATTACGAAAAAGGGCAACCACAAGGGTTTGCCCCAATGCTATTGAGCTAATAAACAGAAGACAGGATTAACAAGATTTACAGGATTTTTCTTTAGTGCGTCAAAAACAACAAACGCCCAATTTACTTGTAAATGCTGTTAATCCTGTCTAAAATTCCTTAGCTTGATGCCCCTACATGGCTCGAAAAGGTTTAAACTTGCCTACCCAAAAAACAGAAAATATTACTCGCTCTCGCCCAAACCATCTTCGTAGTATTTGTCCCATGTGCCTTCTTGGTAATAATGATAGAGCATCGGGTTTTGAAGCGTGTTGATTTTGATGTCGCTACTGTCCATTTCCAATAAATCTCTGCCGAAAGCCGAAAGTCCACGCATAGCACTTGGCGTAAGCCAACGCAAAGGGATATTTTGGAGCGTAACATTGTCCAAACGCGCTTGCATACGCTTGGTAGGCAAGGATTTAGACGCTATCACCCACGTCCATTCGCCAAACGTATAAACGTGATTGTGAATAGGCAAGGTATAAAAGCCCACGTGTTGCATGGTTTTTTCTATGCAACGATAGACCAAAGGCGAAAAATGCAAGCCTGCCGCTTGAGTTATCATAGCTCCGTTGGGGCGCAGTTGTTTGTGGCAAAGGCGGTAAAATTCCTTGCTGTATAAACGATTGACTTCCACGCTCAACGGGTCTGGAAAGTCCGCAATGATGACATCAAATAATTGTTCCGATTTTTCTAAAAAAGTAAACGCATCTTGGTTCAAAACCTTGACTTTCGGATTGTGGAGCGCGTCTTGGTTCAGTTTGCGGAAAACAGAGTGTTCCTTGCCTATTTTGGTCATTTCGGGGTCTATGTCCACCAAAATAATGTTTTTCACATGAGGGTATTTCAAAACTTCGCGGACAGCACAGCCATCGCCTGCCCCCATTATCAACACATCACGCACTTCTGGCGTGAGGTGCATCACAGGGTGAACCAAAGGCTCGTGATACAGCCATTCGTCAAAGGTGCAAAGTTGTTTGCTTGCATTCAGGAAAAGCCAATATTGGTCTTTCCATTGCGTGATGGTTATTTTTTGGTATTTGGTTTCTTTCGAAAAAACAACCTTTTCCTTGTAGCGTTGTTGCTCGCTCCAAAACACGATAGGCTCGGCTAAGAAAATGCCCAACATCAAGAGCGTGAAAGACGCAGGCACAGCGATATAAAAAATCCAACGCAAACGCTTTTCTATCAAATCGCCCAAATACAACCAAAGCAACACCGCAACCGTAAAATTCAAAAAACCCAATACGAAAGGCGTGTAGGTAAGCCCCAAATACGGCAAGCCAATAAACGCAAAAAATACGCCTCCTAACAAACTGCCGTAATAGTCTTTTTCCATCATGCCCGCAATATTGGTGCGCAAGGACTCATAGCGTTCATTGATACGCGTAGCTATCGGAATTTCCATACCTATCAACAAGCCAACCGCAATGCTACAAGGATAAATCACCCATTCGATGTGGCGCACATAGCCCATAAAAAGGTACGTAATCGTGCCAGCATGTCCTGATAGGAAAGCCAATAAAAGCTCCGCACCTATGAATATTTCTACTAAATGCGTACTGAAATTTCGACTCAATCGACTGCCTACACCCATCGAAAAAAGCATCATAGACAACACCATCGTCCATTGAAAAACAGAATCACCTATGAAGTAAGTGGCAAGCGTAGAGAGTATATACTCCGCCACAATGCCACACATACCTGTAGCGAATAAGGCTACTTTGAGAGCCAAGGACGGAGTTAAACGGATTTTCATGAACTTATTTTTTTGCAAAGGTAATAATTTTTCCGTAGGTTTGTATCTCAAAACATTTCAAGATATGGTTACTAAACAACAAGTAGGGTTAGGCTTTTTTACATTTGCCTTTGTGGGCTTGGGAATAACGCATTTTTATATGCCCGCTTTTTTTGTGGAAATGATGCCTCCTTTCCTGCCCATGCGCGAGGTGGCGAACCTGTTGGCAGGGGCAAGCGAGCTTGTTTTAGGCATAGCCTTGTGGACGAAGTACCGCAATCAGGCTATTTATGTGGCTATTGCTATGTTGGTTGTGTTTGGGTTGGCTATTCATGGGTGGCATCTTTGGATAGGCAAGTTTCCGCCCTTGCCTACTGCTTCGGTATCTTTTTTGTGGGTAAGGTTTTTGATGCAGTTTGTATTGATATATGCCTTGTGGAATTTGCGCGATAAAAAAAATTAGGAAAGATAAAAAAGAAGCACTATCTTTGCAACCAGATTTTTTGAACTTACCCAAAAACTGTGGTATGGCAAAAGTAAAATACTTTTACAACCCCGAAACCTGCACGTATGAGCGGGTTCGTGTCAAACCCTTAGATATTGTGCTTAACCTAAGCGTATTCCTTACGCTTGCGGTAGTGTTGGCTATCGTGTTCACAATGGTCTATGGTAGAATTTACAAAAGCGAGCAGGAAATTACGCTACGCGAAGAGAACCAACAACTTCTCGAACATTACAATCTCCTGAACCGAGAATTGACTGATGTCCAAAATATATTGGAGGAAATACAAAAACGCGATAACAACGTCTATCGTGTCATTTTTGAAGCCCCTCCCATAGCTACCTCTGTACGCAAAGCGGGCAGTGGAGGCACAAACAAATACAAAGATTGGCTCAAAAAAGGGCTGAAAAAGGAAAAACTTATCATCAATACGGCTGAAAAAATAGACGAGCTAAAACGCAGAATGTACGTGCAAAGCAAGTCTTATGACGAGATAGCGCAACTTGTCAAAAACAAAACGCAAATGCTGGCTTGTATGCCTGCTATTCAGCCCCTTTCGAACAAAGGACTAACCCGCCTTACCTCAGGCTTCGGTTTGCGCGTTCACCCCATTTACAAAGTAGGACAGTTTCACCCAGGCATTGATTTTGCCGCGCCACAAGGCACGCCTATTTATGCCACTGCAGACGGGCAAGTTCACAAAGCCGAATATGAGTCGGGCTATGGCAATCACGTTATCATAGACCACGGCTATGGCTACAAAACGCTGTACGGACACATGGTAAACCACAACGTGAAGGCAGGACAGAAAGTAAAACGTGGCGAGTGCATTGGTTTTGTGGGCAGTACAGGCTTTTCTACCGCGCCCCACGTGCATTATGAAGTGATTTACAAAGGCGAACACGTAAACCCTGTATATTTCTTCTTCAAAGACCTTACCGCCGAAGAATACGAGAAAATCCTCGAATTGGCAAATAAAGAAAATCAATCGCTTTCGTAAGAAAAATAAAAACAACCATAAAAAAGAGTTTGGCAAACGCTAAACTCTTTTTTATTTTCAAAGACTCACACACAAAAACCCAACACCAACACATCATCAATCTGTTTTTTCTCGCCTACCCACTGCGCAAAAGTATTTTGTAAAAACAGTTTTTGAGAACGCATATCTTGGGTATGTATTTCGAAAAAGGTCTTTTTGAGTTGGGCAATGCTGTATTTCTTGTCTTCTGTTCCGCCAAATTGGTCTTGGAAGCCATCAGTAAACAAATATACATAAGTAGGCGAGTCAGTCAGCACAAGCGTATGTTTGGTAAAAATACGCTCCATTTCGCGTTGCTCGCCTCCTATAGGCATTTTGTCTGCTTTGAGCGTTTGGAGTTCGTTGTTTTGGATATACACCATCGAGTTTTTCGCCCCCGAAAATTCAAGATGTTTGTTTTCCTTATCTATCACCACCAACGCCAAATCCATACCATCGCGGTTGTTTGAGTCTTTTTGTTTCAAGGCAGTGCGGATACCCTTGTGCAGTTCATTCAGAATAATACCCGCTTCATATATTTCGTGGTCGAGAATAATTTGGTTCAAAATTTCTTTGCCCATCATACTCATAAACGCCCCGGGTACGCCATGCCCTGTGCAGTCTATAGCCGACACGATAATCTTGTTGTTTTTGTAGGCAAGGAAATAAAAATCTCCACTCACGATGTCGCGGGGCTGAAAAAATACAAAACTTTGAGGCAAACACTCCGTAAACTCTTCGGCAGTAGGCAAGATAGCCTCTTGTATGCGCCTCGCGTAGTTGATGCTGTCTGTAATGGCTTGGTTTTTTTCTTCGATGTCTTTTTTGTGTTTGTTCACGACCTCAAGCGTAACTTGCAATTCTTCATTCGTTTGGTGTAGTTCTTCGTTAGAAGCCGCCAATTCTTGGGTGCGTGCTTGCACTTTATCTTCCAATAGTTGATTTTGCTCGCGTATCATTTGCTCGTTTGCTCGCAGGGCTTCTATAGTTTCGCGTTGGGCTTTTCGTTTTTCGCGCTCTGTGGTTTTTATCCTATCCGCTAAGGCAAATGAAAGCAAAAACACCTCAATCACTGTTCCCATAGCGATAGCCCTTTCTGTGAAAAAATTAGAGCCTACATAACCGTTTGCCCTCAACACAAATATCATAACACCCAACAACAGCGACACCCACGCCAACAAAAAAAAGTAGGCAGGGCGCGAACCTTTGAGAAAACACCAAACGCCCACTGTAAAAATAGAGCTACTGACCACAACGGTATAAACCATACCCACCGCGAATATATATGTCAGATACTCATTATTCCATATCAAAAACAAAAGTGCCGTTTCAAACAATATGCCTCCATACACGCAACCATACATATAACGCACTACCCAACGCGGTAAAACATCTTTGACTTTCAGAAATTTGAGGCAAAACATACCCGCAAAAATAATCGAGCCAATAGCCGTCAAAACGGGAATGCCATTCGCTATAGATGCTATATTTGGGTACAGAAGTTGATAGCCCACGCCTGTAGTAGCCATAAGATACAACAAAATGAAGCCCAAATAGCCAATATAATATAAATACACTGAATCCAAAATGCTCAAATACAGCAAGGTGTTATAGACAAGCAACGCAAAAATGATGGACAACAAAAACAACAAAAAACCCAAAGAATATTGCATATCTTTGTATAGTTGCGCATTTTCCACCAAATCGAATACGTGGGCTTTGATGTAACGCCCCGAAGTTTTGGCATACACCGTTAAGGTATCACCCGCATTTTGTGGAATAGGAAAGAGGAATTTATGGTAGTCTATAGGGCGATTGGCATACAAAAAATTATCGCCTGTGTTGTATTGTTGCGCTACCTTGCCTTGACTGTCCAAAAAATAGACACTTATAAAATCCGTATTGGTGTTGTGCATCTGCAAGAACCATTGCTTGTCCTTGTTCTTCACCTTGCCTACGTATATTTTAGTTCTATACCAATAATCGTGAGGGGCGAACCCAAAGTTCGCTACGGCTTCTTTAGGCAAGTAAAAACGGGCTTGGTTTGCAGGCAAGCCTATTGCATTGATGTCTAATTTTTTGGTTCTATCCTCCAGCACTTCCATCTTGTAATCCAAAGAGTGCCAAGCACTGTTAGGCGAAAGCGTTACGACCTTTTGCGCCCAAAGGGAGTGAATAGAAACATTTACAAACAAAACGAGTAAGACTGCACGATAAAACATTGTATAGGGGAGCGGTAAGAAGTAAGTCATTTTAACCGCTTGTCTTAGGGCAAAAATCAAACCCTAAACGTTTTGTATCTTACTTTGTTTAAGCCAAAACCTGCCAACGCCCCATTCTTAGCAAAACGTTGGCGCGTTGGTAGGCAAGTAGGCTATTTTTTGTCTTGATGAATTGTGATTTTAGAAGCGGAGGCTTTGGCTTTGATGATTTCAATGCCTTCTTTTTCCATTCCTTTGCTCTTGTAGATGCGCAAGGCAGTCGTAGCATCTATGGCTTCGGTGGTTTGTTCGCCAAAAGTGGGGATAATATCCAAACTCTCAAGCCTGATGCCTATTTTCTCAAAACCAGCATTGGCTTTGTCAAAAATCGCCTTTTCGAAATTGGCATCAAAATCTACTACGTCTTGCGTTTTGAAATACTCTCGGCAAATGTCTTTGATTTTCTTGTCCAAAAGCGTACTTTCGAGGCTTTCGAATTGCGAGTCGATGTATTCCTTTTTTGCCTCTGTGTCGTATTTGGCAGAGCCTATCCCGCGCCCATTCGGAATAAATTTGAGCGGTTCAATGATGGAATAGGTATAATCCATGTCCACAAACGCGCTCACGTTGTTGTCAAACGTAACCTTGTAACGGCTCTCGCCTACGAGTTGATAGTTCGGAATCATGACCACGCGGTAGCAAAAATTGCCTACACCGCTTGGAATTTGCTTGCCTGTTTCTACCATTTCCCACGTTTTCCCGCAGTCTTTGGTCAAAACGACCTGAATGTTCGAAGGGGCGAAAGAGCATTGGCTCAATAAAAAAATGTAGAGCATCGCGCCCAATGTGGTCAGAACTGTTTTTTTCATGATATGTTAGGGGATTGATGGCAAATATACGGAATTTTCTGCAGAAACTACTTTGCAATTAAGTATTTCCTGCCTTGCCTGCCCACAAAATATTGGAAAAACAAATAAAAAATCATAACTTTGCGAGGTGTGAGGCAACGTCTTATACAAAAACAATGTCTTAATCAGTAGGGCTAATGAGTTTGACTCCGCAAGAAGAACAAATGCTCAAAGGTTGCCAAGCAGGGCAAGCCCACGCTCAACAAAAGCTCTACCAACAGTTTTATGGGAAGATGATGAGTGTGTGTTTGCGGTATGCCAAAGACCGCGAGGAAGCACAAGATATATTGCAAGAAGGTTTTATAAAAGTTTTTGCCAGCCTCTCACACTTCAAGAACGAAGGTTCGCTTGAAGGGTGGGTTCGCCGTATTATGGTAAATACTGCTATCAATCACTATCACCGCTACAAAAAACAACAAGCCGAAACTTCCTTAGACCACGACTTGCAGGAACAATACAGCCTTACGCACAATTTTGATGATATAGACGTTATTCAAAAAATCAACTATGAAGAACTTTTGTTGCTCATTCGGAGCTTGCCTCCTGCCTACCAAACGGTTTTCAACCTCTACGTCATAGAGGGCTACAGCCACAAGGAAATAGGCGAGATGCTCCAAATCAACGAAGGGACTTCAAAATCTAACTTAGCAAAAGCTCGCATGAAATTGCAAAAGCAAATCAATACATTATTGGACGATAACGCTCAAGTGCGCTGTGTTTGAACAAGAGAATTTAGAACAACATTTCCGCGACCTCGCGCAGAAGCACGAGTCGCCTTATAATCCTGCTGATTGGGCAGATATGCAAGCTCGCCTACAAAGGGCAGGACTCACTACGCCTGTGCATAGCCCGCTTCGGAGCTTGCTTGGTCGGTCTGTGGCGTTGATTGCTCTGTTTTTGTTGGTCGGGGTGCGGGTTTGGTACGAAACGCCCTTGCCTGCCCATGTAGTGTATGCCTTGCCTACCCTATCCAAACAAAAAAACAATTCCACGTCCAATTCTTCTTCTAAAACCTCTCCATCTGCGAATGATAAAACCGTTACTATAAAAAATAAACTCCCCAAAAATTCCACGCCTTCCAACGAAGCAGTACAAGCTATAGCCATACCCGAACCTCAAAATGTGGCTATCGTGCCACCTATTTCAGTAGGCAAGGCAGGCAAGGACAATATCGCTCCTGAAGCCAATTCTGACAATGCGTTGATAAGCCCTATTTTGGTGCAAGATGTGGATTCGATAACTCGAAACGCCTTGCCTACCGAAGTGCAACCTGTGGGTTTTTCGTCTGTAGAGCCTTTTATGCAAAAGGGCATTACTGACTTGCCTGCCTTGCCTACGCCAGAAGACGAGAAGGACAAAAAAGAGAAATCGCAATACCAACATCTTGATATTTATACAAGTGAAGCCTTGCATACCAACCTCGCGTTCAAGATAGGCACAGAAAGGACATACAGCATTTTTCATTTGGGCTATCAGTTTTCGGGTGGAGGTCGTTTGGCGGTGGGCTTTGGGGTAGGCAAGGAACTACGCAAGAAAGAGCGCGGTTCGTTGAATTTGGAAGGCTTGTTTCACTATATCAAAGAAAATAGTGCTGAAAACCAACTCAATTTATTAGGGCAAGCCAAATTGCAATTCAATCGCAAATTTACCCCGCGCTTGGTGGGCTTTATGGGTTTGAGTGCTAATTTGTTGGTTACAGATTACAGAGGCGAGGACTTGGCTACTTCGGCTATGATGCCTGAATGGGCTATCTTGCGTATGTCGTCAGGTGGCACGAATATCAAAATGTGGACAGGGCTAAACGTTGGTTTGAGTATTCGTATGTACTAACTGAACACTTGAAAAAATATCTACTATGGGCAGAGCCAAAGAATTTTTATCAAAAAAAGAGCGTATTGTATATGAAACGCATTTGCATTGGATTCTTTTTTTGGACTCCGTAATGTATTTTGTAATAGCTATACTTTTTTCGTTTGTGGCGCATAGGATAGGCGGAGAGTATGAGAAATTTATTCATTATCTTTCGCTTCCGTTTTGGGCGTATGGAGGCATTAAGTTTTTGATGGAATGGGTGCAACATACATCTGCCGATTTTATCATTACTAACACGCGTGTGATTATCAAAGTGGGCGTGCTAAAACGTTCTTCGCTCTCCATTCCCCTTTCGAAAATAGAAAGTATTGAGATTGACCAAACATTGATAGGACAAATTTTCGGTTTTGGCTCTATGCACATCACAGGCACAGGCACAGCCACGAGTAAGTTTGAGTACATCACGGCACCCGGTACTTTCCGCCAAAAAATACAACACGCCACCAATTTACTTGAAAATAACCAAGAAAACCAAGAAAGTTCAGAAGCAGGCGAACAAGAAGAATTTACTGAAGAACCTACTACTCCTAAAAAAACAACTACAGCCTCCAGCTACCGCAAACGCTTCAAACGCAGATAGATTTATTGATTTATTGATTTATTGATTTATTAAATCACTCATTCACTCCCTCACTCATTCACTCCATGCTCAAAATAGGTATTGGGGCAGACCACGCAGGATTTGCCTACAAACAACAAATTATCGAGATGCTTAGCGCACAAGGCTATACTGTCCAAGATTTTGGCACGAATAGCGAACAATCGGTAGATTATCCCGACTATGTTCACCCTTTGGCTACAGCTATAGAAGACAAAAAATTAGACTTGGGCATTGTGGTTTGTGGCAGTGGCAACGGTGTAGCCATTACTGCTAACAAGCATCAAGGCATACGCGCCGCGCTTTGTTGGACTCCCGAACTTGCCTCCCTTGCTCGCCAACACAACAACGCGAATGTGTTGGCTGTTCCTGCCCGTTTTATTTCTTTCGAAGTGGCGCAAGAAATGGTTACTACCTTTTTGGCTACCGAGTTCGAAGGAGGCAGACACGCCAACCGCGTAGCGAAGATAGCGTGTGCTTAAAGATTGCGGGGTAAATTTTTTAAGTGCATAGTCAAAATTAATTTTAGACAGGATTAACAAGATTTTCAGGTTTTCTAACTTTGTAAAATAACGTGAATTCGGAATTAGATTTAGAGCTAAAATATTGTAAATCAATTTGTTAAACAAAGGATAATCCA
>RDXI01000248.1 GCA_004292795.1 Bacteroidota bacterium
CACGAAGGAATAGACTCACGCAAAGCCTCATTGCCCATAAAGGCATCGAAGCCTTGTGGCAAGGCAATGTTCAGTCGTTGTGCTTCTGCTTTGATGTGTGCCAATTTGGAGGCGAGAGCGTCCTCGCCTACTTGTGCATGAATGTTTGCCAATACTTGCGGGTCGATGGACAGCCATTCGAACTTGCCTACGAAAGTGCTTTCGGCGGGAATGGGAGGCAAGCTATCATAGTCATAAAAGCAATATGTGCCATCACAAGGGCGGTGCAAGCCCAAGTCAAATGACATCCAAGCAGTTTGAAAAGGAGAGTTTTCGATTTTCATAATGAAGGTTAGGATTACCAAAATTACACATATTTTCCAGCATTTCCATGGAAGAAGAAGAGAAATTCAAAAATGGATTATTTTTTGTAAGAAATTTCACTAAATTTGTGCTAAACAAAGTCCGTCTGCTACATAACTATCCGAAAAACAAATGTTTATTTCTATCCGCCAATTCCGCCTTCGCTTCCGACTGTTCTTTGTGATAGTGGGTATGTTGGTATTCGTGTATGTCATGTTGTCGCTTTTGCTGTATTATGACCAATACAACCGCCTTACCAAGAACAATCACGCCACTATGGAGCAATACAATGCTGATGTGCATTTGCTATTAGACCTATACATGAACGAAAGGCACACCAAAATACGCGAAGGACTTTATAAGTTTAGCAAAGCAATAGAAGCGCGGGGAGGCATCAAGATAAAAGAGAACATCTATACAGTGCGCGCCTCGAATGAACTTACGCAAGCCACCTATCCCATTACCATTTCAGAATGGCAGGTAGGCAAGAATAGAATAGACAAGGAACAAACATTTTTAGACTCTTTGTCGAAAACGTTGGGGTGCGATTTGTCCATTTTTCAAAAAATCCCGCAAGGTATGTTGCGCGTTAGCACTACCCTCAAATCACAACTAAGCGAAAGGCGCGTGAATATGTACTTGCCTCATGAGAGCGAAATGGTGCAGAATATCAACGAAGGCAGAAATTACATAGGCAGGGTTTTGTTGAACAAAGTGTGGTATATCGTGAACTATCAACCTATCAAACAAGGAAACCGCGTGATAGGAATGTTGGCTACGAGCTTGCCAGAACGTGATTTTACTTACTTGGTGCCACTTTTGAGCAAACGCAAGTACCTGCAAACAGGACATATTTACTTCTTCTCGCCTGAAGGCGCAGTATTGTTGCACCGCGACAGCACCGCGAGGCGCATGAATTTGGCAAAGACAATGCCCGACTTGTTGCGCTTGGCAGGCAAGCAAAAAATAGGCAGTTATCGCTATTATTTCAATGTTGGCAAAAAACCAGCATGGCGTTGGCAATATTATGCCTACTATAAAAGAGCCGATTTCTACACCGCTATAGCCGTTTCGGAGAACGAGTTTATCGATATGCCTTTGAGCGAAGTCCGCAATTTGTTGATAGGCGTGTTTATGCTGTTTTTGGCAGTCGCGATTATTGTGGTGTATATATTCAGCAACATCTTCACACAACCCTTTTTGGTCATAGCTCGCACTTTGGGCAATCTGGCGGCAGGCAAGAAAACGCAAACCCTCGCCTACAAACGCAAGGACGAAATAGGCAGTATCAGCCAATCGTTGAACCAACTCATTCACACAAGCGAAGGCTATGCTTCCTTTGCCAAAGCAGTAGGCGAGGGCAAATTCAACCAACCCTTTCAGGCTACAGGCAGTGATGATGTATTGGGAAATGCACTCCTACAAATGCGTGATGATTTGCAAAAAACCGCCGAAGAAGAATCGACAAGAAATTGGATAACGACACAAAACGCTTATTTCTCCGAAGTTATCCGCCAAAACCAAGACGACAGAATCAGACTCGCACAAGGCGTATTGGGTGCGATAATGCAACGCTTGGGTATGGTGCAAGGCGCGTTTTATCACGTGGACAAAGAAGAAAGAGAGGAAGCCTTCGTATTGATTAGTGCGTATGCGTATCATAGGCAAAAACTACTCACGGCTCGCCTGAATACTGAAGATGGGCTATTGGGCGAAGCCTACCAAAATAAGCACATCATCGAAGTTCGCAACTTAGCCGAAGGCTATCTCAAACTGTTGTCAGGCGTAGGCGAGCAAGCCCCTTCGTATCTGCTCATTATCCCCTGCCAAACCAACACCGAAGTTTTGGGCTTGCTCGAATTGGCGAGCTTTCAGCCCTTAGACGAGTTCAAAATTGATTTTCTGAAAGAACTTGCCAACACTATAGGCTCTACTATGTCCAATATCCGAACTTCTGAACTCACAGTGCGCTACTTGAAAGACGCACAAGAAGCCTCCGAACAGTTGCGCCAACAAGACGAAGAACTGCGCCAAAATATGGAAGAACTCGCCGCCTCGCATGAGCATATGCGCCAACAAGAGCAAGAAATACGTAAAATACTCAAAAAAAGCCAAGCCAAAGAAGAAATATTGCAGGAAAATATGGCAGAGTTGAAAAAATACCAAGTGGAGCTACAAGCCCAACGCGAAGGCTACGAAAAAAGAATAAAAGAGCTTGAAGCAAAACTAAAGTAGGCGAGTCAACTTGCCTACCACACAACAACAGAGGCTACCCCAAGGCTATTGAGCTAATAAACAAAAGACAGGATTAACAAGATTTGCAGGATTTTTCCTTTTCTTTTAGAGCCTGTTCAAAAATAACTTTGCTTGGTAGCCCCAGAGGGGCGATATCTTTGTAGCCATGACATATGTAAGATTATCAAAGCCCCGTAGGGGCGACATCTTAAGATTTCACCCCTACGGGGTTCTTGTTTGTGGAATGGCTTTTCTACAAAGATATCGCTCCTCTGGGGCTAAAAATGCACTAACAAAATTTGAACAGGCTCTTAGTGTATCAAAAATAATAAAAACAAGCCCAAATTACCTGTAAATCATGTTAATCATGTCTAAAAAAACTTAGCTAGCATTGGCGTAGCCTCTTTGCCTGCCAAGCTATGCCAAAAACTGCCATAATGTCAGTCCATTTGGAATTGGCAAAAAAATTGCCTAACTTTGCACAAGTACGTCATACCAAGTAATAGCGATATGCAAAATCCAAACGACAACGCTCAAGAAGTACAACCCGACATCGAAAACGCAACAAGCGAAGACATAGCTGTTGAAGCGGAAATAGTGGCTGAAGACTCGCAAACTGACACAGCAGGCGAGCTGGCAGAAGCCAAAGACAAATATTTGCGCCTCTTTGCGGAGTTTGAGAACTTTCGCAGACGCACTGCCAAAGAAAAAACCGACCTCATCAAAAATGCAGGCGAGGACATCATCAAGGCGATGCTTCCTATCATAGACGACTTCGAGAGAGCGCAAAAAGCCTTCGACAAATCGTCAGACCTTGCCACTTTGTCCGAAGAGGCACAAAAAGAAATCATTGCCCTCAAAGAAGGCGTAACGCTTATTCAACACAAATTGCTTCGCTCTCTTGAACAAAAAGGATTGAAAGTAATGGAATCCAGCGTAGGCAAGACGTTTGATGTGAACGAACAAGAATCTATCACCAACATTCCCGCGCCTTCAGACGATATGCGCGGAAAAGTAATTGACGAAGTAGAACGTGGCTATTATCTCAACGACAAAATTTTGCGCTTCGCCAAAGTAGTCGTAGGTAGCTAACAAACAGAAACTAAACAAAGTGCCAATCTGTAGCGTAGGCTTTAGCCTGCGTTTAGACAATGTTTATAAAAAATAAAAAAACTTCCCAAAAGCGCACTTTTGGGAAGTTAGTTGTGTAAAAAATAACCCAAAAGCTGAAGGTTCAAATATCAAAGAGTTATGAACAAACGCGATTATTATGAAGTGTTGGGCGTTGGTCGCCAAGCGTCAGAAGACGAGATAAAGAAGGCTTATCGCAAGATTGCCATGCAATATCACCCCGACAAAAACCCCAACAACCCAAGTGCCGAAGAGAAATTCAAAGAAGCGGCAGAGGCGTATGATGTGTTGAGCAATGCCCAAAAACGTCAGCAATATGACCGCTTTGGACACCAAGGCGCGAGCATGGGCAGTGGCGGATTTCAAGGAGGCTTTAGCATGGAAGACATATTTTCGCGCTTCAATGATATTTTCTCCAATCAGCAAAGTAGCCCCTTCGATGGCTTTTTCAATCGTGGCGGTGAAGGTGGCAGACGCAAAGGCTCGAACCTACGCATCAAACTCAAACTCACGCTTGACGAAATAGCCAACGGAGTAGAGAAAAAAATAAAACTCGACCGCCACGTTTCTTGCAACACTTGCAAAGGCACAGGCGCGAAAAACGGCACTTCTCTACGCACTTGCAACACCTGCCAAGGCACAGGACAAGTGCGCAAAGTGATGAATACCATGCTTGGGCAAATGGTGTCGGCTTCTACTTGCCCTACTTGCAATGGAGAAGGCAAGGTCATCGAAGAGCGTTGTGATGTTTGCCACGGCGATGGACGCACTTTGGCAAAAGAAGAAATAAGCGTAAGAATTCCCGCAGGCGTTGCTGACGGTATGCAGTTGGCTATGTCAGGCAAGGGCAATGTCCCTCCGCGTGGAGGCGTAGCAGGCGATTTGCTGATAGTGATTGAGGAAATTCCCCACGAACAACTACAGCGTGATGGCAAAAATTTGATATACGAACTCACGATTAGTTTTCCTGATGCTGTATTGGGCGCGGAAGTGGCTATTCCTACTTTGGAAGGAGCGCACACGCTCAAAATAGAACAGGGTACGCAAAGCGGAAAAATAGTGCGCTTGCGCGGAAAAGGTTTGCGCGACATAGAAGGCTATGACCGTGGCGACTTGCTGGTGCATATCAACATTTGGACACCCCAAAACCTAACCAAACAAGAACGCGAACTCATAGAGCAACTGCGCGACATCAAAAGCGTAACGCCCAAGCAAGAAAGAAATAGCAAAAGTTTTTTTGAAAGAATGAGAGAGTTTTTCCAGTAGGACAAGCTTTATACTAAGAGCCTGTTCAAATTTTTTGGTAACGCATTTTTAGCCCCAGCGGGGCGATATCTTTGTAGAAAAGCCATTCCACCAGCAAGAACCCCGTAGGGGTGAAATCTTAAGATGTCCCTACGGGGCTTTGATAATCTCAACGCAAAGTTATTTTTGAACAGGCTCTAAACGAGGCTACCTTTTTGGATAGCCTCTTTTTTTATTGCCAAATTTTATGTAGATTGGGTGTCTTTTTCAACGTGAGTTCGGGATTAAAAAGGACTTAAATAATTGTAAATGAATGGTTTATATTTCGTGTATCCGTAGGTTTGCACCTACGGCTATTCATTGTCCGA
>RDXI01000024.1 GCA_004292795.1 Bacteroidota bacterium
CCTGTAAAAGCCTTTTACGAAGCGTTCAACCCTTAGGGTGGAGGGCATACGTTTGATTTACACAAATTTGTGATAATGCCCTCCACCCTAAGGGTTAAATGTGGATTGTTCCTTGCTTAATAAATTGATTTACAATATTTTAGCTCTAAATCTAATTCCGAATTCACGTAGTGTAAAGCGTTTTTGCTTGCCTGCCCTGTGGTGTGTGAGGCTTTTTTCCTATCTTTGCACATGATTTTCGAACAATAACGTTTTACATATAGTTGTGCGAATGGCAACAAACTTGCCTACAAAGACAAACTATCGTTTTTATTAGACCCTATACATTGTACTAAGATAACAAAAATAATGAAATTAGAAGTAAAATGGCATAAATTGTTTGAAACAATGGAAGAAGCCATACAAACCGTACCTACCAATACGCTCTACAGTTTGCGTATAGAAATGAAAAAAATTTGTATTTCGAACACCAAACGCGGTCTTGCGGCTATGGAAGACGCTTGCCCGCACAAACTTATACCTTTGAGCAAAGGCTTCGTGAATGAGTTTGATGAAATCGTGTGTGTGTGGCACAAATACTGTTTTGACACCCAAACGGGCTACGAACTAACGGGCAAAAACATTCGCCCTGTGCGCGTGTATCCTATCGAAGAGCGCGAAGATGGCGTGTATGTGGGTATTCCAAGCAAAGCTCCCAAAGTTGATGAGTTTAGTTATTAAGCCTTAACGCGCTACACGCATCAAGTCTTTGCTCCAAAAAAAAGACGAACTCGGAAAATGCTCATGGTAAGCAGGCAAGTCTTGGAAGGGCGCGATAGGTTCAGGCAAGGCAATATGCCTCACATGGCGCGACTCGGTGCTTAGGCAATAGTCCGTCAATAAATAGCGGTTCGCTACCGCTCTTTTTTGTGCGTAATGTGCGCGGGTGGGTAGGCAAGCTCCATAGCCCAAAATGCCTACATTGCCCAACAGCAACAAGCCCCAAAATGCCCACAGAAGGCGAGAATTGACTTTCATGTTCTTTTCAATAAAAATACCATTCTGTAGCGTAGGCTTCAGCCTGCGCATAGTGTCTAAATGCAGGCTAAAGCCTACGCTACAGAGTACAACAAAAGCACGTCTTTTGGGCGTGCTTTTGCGTTGTATGATTTGGTTTGATATTACTTGCGCGTTTCCATAGGCGCGTAGTCGCGTTTGGTAGCACCTGTATATATTTGGCGAGGGCGACCGATAGGCTGGTCTTCTATGCGCATTTCGAGCCATTGTGCTATCCAACCTGGGAGGCGACCTAAAGCGAACATTACCGTAAACATATTGACAGGAATACCAATAGCGCGGTAAATGATGCCCGAATAGAAGTCCACGTTAGGATAGAGTTTGCGCTCTACGAAGTATTCATCAGAAAGCGCGGCTTCTTCTAATTTTTTCGCAATCTCAAGCACAGGGTCATTGATGCCCAACTTGTTCAATACGTTATCACACGCTACTTTGATAATTTTGGCGCGGGGGTCAAAGTTTTTATACACGCGGTGTCCGAAGCCCATCAAGCGGAAGTCGTCATTTTTGTCTTTGGCTTTAGCCAAGTATTTCGTAACATCTCCACCATCTTGTTTGATTTGCTCCAGCATTTCTATTACTTCTTGGTTCGCGCCTCCATGCAAAGGACCCCAAAGCGAGCTGATAGCGGCAGAAATAGAAGAATACAAACTTACCTTCGACGAACCCACCAAACGAATGGTAGAAGTAGAGCAGTTTTGCTCGTGGTCTGCGTGCAAGATAAGCAATTTGTCCAACGCATCAACTACTACAGGGTCTGGTTCGTACTCCTCCGTAGGGAGGGCATACATCATGTAGAGGAAGTTTTGACAATAATTGTATTTGTTTTTGGGATAATTCAAAGGATGCCCATGCGAGTTTTTGTAAGCCCAAGCCGCGATAGTAGGCATTTTTGCCAAAAGACGATAGATGCGCAAGTCAGTAGCATCACGGTCTTTGCGTGGGTCGACTGCATTGGGGTAGAACGTAGCCAACGAGGAGGCAAGAGCCGCCATAACGCCCATAGGGTGTGCATTGACAGGGAAGCCATCAAATATTTTGCGCATATCCTCATTCACGAGGGTACGCCTGCGGATACCATTCTCAAATTTGGCAAATTGTTCGGCAGTGGGAAGCTCGCCATAAATCAGCAAGTACGCTACTTCCAAAAAATTAGACTTTTCAGCTAACTGCTCGATAGGGTAGCCACGATAATGCAAAATGCCTGTTTCACCATCAAGGAAGGTGATAGCACTCTTGGTTGCACCTGTGTTCTTGTAGCCTATATCCAAAGTGATATAGCCTGTAAGGTCGCGGAGCTTGCTAATATCTATAGCTTTCTCCCCTTCAGTGCCTTCAATGACAGGGAGTTCGTATTCAGTCCCCTCTATGATGAGTTTTATTTTGTCGGACATAAAAAAGTAGCGTTTGGAGATGTTTCAAATGAGGTAGCCAAAATAGCATTTTTTGGTATAAACACAAAAAAAAACAATCTTTTTTTTCGAAATAAGCGAAATTTCTTCGGAAAACTGCCTTGCCTACGCAAATGTTCTAAAGTGAAGCCTTAGCTTGAGCGAAAAAAGCCCTCATTTCGTGGTGCAAAATAAAAAAATAGACTCTACCAAACGCAACACAAAAAAACTATGAATTTTTGCGCTTGTCTGCATAGCATTTTTTCAGCCCATTTCCCAAACCTTCCTGATGCACAGTGCGTTTTTGGAGTATGAAAAATGTTGATGCGGTGGTAATTGGAACGGGTATGGGTTCGCTTACTACAGCTTGCCTACTGACGAAGCGCGGTTTGTCTTGTACGGTTTTGGAGCAAAACTATTTAGCAGGTGGTTGTACAAGTTCGTATTGGCGCAAGGGTTTTGTGTTTGAGAGTGGCGCGACTACGTTGGTTGGGCTTGATGAAGGAATGCCTTTGCATAGTTTGGTAGGCGAGCTTGGGATTGACCTGAAGCCCACACGCCTCGAAGTGCCTATGCAAGTACACCTCAAAAATGGGCAAACCCTCACAAGGCATCAAGACCTGCAAGCGTGGATAGCGGAAGCTGAAAATGCTTTTGGCGCAAAAAATCAACGCGCTTTTTGGGAATTTTGCTACAAATTGAGCGGTTTTGTGTGGCGCACTTCGTTGAAACAAACTGCCTTTCCGCCTACTCGCCTACGCGACCTTTGGCACTGCGCCCTGAACGCCAATGCCGAACAACTCTATTATGCACAATATGCCTTTTATACGGTGGATTGGCTATTGAAACGTTACGACCTACACGAAAATGCACTTTTTGTGGATTTTGTGAATGAGCAGTTATTGATAACCGCCCAAAATTACGCCCCAGAAGTCAATCTTTTGTTTGGAGCAACGGCACTTTGCTATACGAATTATGGCAATTACTACATGGAAGGCGGGCTTATCAATTTGGTTAATCCTTTCCTTGCCTACCTGCAGGCAAGGGGCGCGGAAGTGAATATGCGCGAAGCAGTGCAACACATCACGCATACAGCAGGCAAGTATATCATCACCACGAACAAAGACCAATACAGCGCGAAATACCTCATTTCGGGCATACCTATCAACAATTTGGTCGAGATATATGCAGGCAAGTATCAACGCTATTGGCAGAAAAAAATCCTTACCTCCGAAAGCCTAAACTCGGCTTTTCAGATGGGCATAGCCTTTCGGGGCAAGAACGAAAACCCTTGCCTGCATCACCAAATCCATTTGAAAAATGCCTTGCCTGCCGTTGAGTCTGCGAGTGTTTTTGTGAGTTTGAACCACCCTGACGACCTGACGCGAAGCGATGAAGCTGGTTATACGGTGGCTTCGGTTAGTACGCATTTGCATCACCCCGAACAGCGTGTTATTCCTGACAAAACGGTAATAGAAAATTGCATCATCGAGGTTTTGGAGGAAAAAGGGCTTTTGAAACGCGAGGATATAGTATATACGCATTCCTCCGCGCAAAAATCTTGGGCAAAATGGACAGGGCGCAAGTATGGTTTTGTGGGTGGCTATCCACAAATGAAGCGTATCAAGCCTTGGCAAATGCCCGCCACACGCATAGACGGCAAAGGAGCGTACTTGTGTGGCGACACTGCCTATCCTGGGCAAGGAATACCTGGAGTAGTATTGAGTGGCATCATTGCCTACAAACAACTTGAGCGCGATTTTTTGTAAGGATTTATGCCCAAACAGGAAACGGGTCTGCCAATTTCGCGCCTGCTTTTACGCCTTGCCATTCGTAGGGCGTACAAAGGCAATTTTCAAGCTCTTGTTTGATAAGTTCTTCGTTTAGGTCTTGCCCAATGAATACAATTTCGTTTTGTCGGTCTCCAAATTCCTTGTCCCAACGGCTTTCTATCCACGCTTGATTTTCTAAAAATGCGCCATAACTCAACCTTTCGCCCATAGGCATACTCGCCCACCAAACGCCTGCTTTTTCTGCTCGTAAACTACCGCCTGCTTGCGACCAGTTGATGGCATCAGCAGGGCGCGAAGCCAACCAAAACAAGCCCTTGCTTCGAATGATAGTGGCAGGGAAGTTTTCGCTCAAATATTGCCAAAAGCGCGTAGGGTGAAAGGGTGTTTTTGCCCTAAATACAAAGGAATTGATGCCATACTCCAGCGTTTCGGGTGTATGCGCCCCTTGATTGTTGAGTTCTTGTATCCAGCCTGCTGATTGTGAAGCCTCTTCAAAGTCAAATAAACCTGTATTCAAAATGGTTTTGGGTTCTATTTTGCCAAAAGCCGTTTCTACAATCCGTGCTGATGGGTTGAGTTTGTGAAGCACTGCTCTTAGCTCGCCTACTTGCTGAGGACTTACCAAGTCGGCTTTGTTCAGAATGATGACGTTGGCAAATTCTATTTGGTCGGTTAGTAAATTGACAATAGTACGATGGTCTTGCGCATCACCTTCATTCATAGCGCGGTCTTGTATGGTATCCACGCTTCCAAAGTCTTTGCCAAAATTGAGCGCGTCCACGACTGTAACCATTGTGTCCAAACGCGAAAAACGGCTTAGGTCTATGCCTTTGTCTAAGTCTTGGAAAGTGAAAGTTTGCGCCACAGGCACGGGTTCGCTAATGCCCGTACTTTCTATGAGGAGGTAGTCGAATCGGTTTTCATTTGCCAGACGTTCTACTTCCAGCATCAAGTCTTCGCGCAGGGTGCAACAGATACAGCCGTTGGACATTTCCACCAATTTTTCTTCGGTACGGCTTAGCGTATTTTGTTGTTTCACGAGGTTTGCGTCTATGTTTACCTCGCTCATGTCGTTCACAATGACCGCCACTTTTAGGTTTTCTTTGTTGTGGAGTATGTGGTTCAGCAAGGTTGTCTTGCCTGCCCCTAAGAATCCACTTAGCACAGTTACAGGAAGTTTTTTCATATTATGCGTTATTTATGCAACAATGTTGCAAATATAATAAAAAATATAAAGAACCTACTGTTTGGTTATTTTTTTCTACCTACTTAGCAACCATTTTGCGCTTGACAAGGTCTTGTGTTGTGTAGGCTATTGTTTCACTTTTCCCTCTCTTTCCTATTCTGAACCTTTACTACCCAATTTTTAATTTTTAACTTCAAACCTTTATGAACGCAAAATTTGGTAGTATCGCTGTTTGTCTGCTTTGGGCAAACCTTACCTACGCGCAAGACCTCGCCTTGCCTACCCCACAGCCCAAACCCAAAGGGCGTTTGCAACTCGCAGACCTGTATATCCAAACGGGTATGTTTTATTATGTGGAAAGCCCGCTTAGTTTGGCGGATTATCGTTTGCTCGCGCCTAATTCGGTTTTGCTCAAACAAGATTTGAGTAGCTACAGCACTTCCTATTACCCAAACACCATGAGCAGTGGGCATTTTTCGATGTTGGCAGGTATCAATTTTAGAGAAAAACCGAATTGGCAACTGCGTGTGGGCTTTTCTCAATCCTCTGAATACTTGAGCAATTTGAGTTTTTACAAGTGGACGAATAAGCCTTATGATACGCTCACTTCTGCCCAAACGGGTAGGCAAGTGCTTATCGATTCGGTTTATCACAGTTCGTATCATTTTCGCCATGAAAGACAACTGATGCGTTTGGAGGCTTCGCTTATTTATCGCACCAATCCCGAAAGGCGTTGGGGTTTTTATGCAGGTATAGGTGCATCTGTCAATCTATCCTTGAACAGCCGAACTACGACTACCGAATACAAGTCTGCTTACACCCAACAAAGGGATGGTTATAACCCAAGATATGACTATTTTTCTTATTCCACAAGCAGTAATGACAGAACAGAGGAGTTTGTCAATAAAAACTCGATAGGCTATAGCTTCTTCGCGCCTATTGGGGTTGATTTTCGAATAGGCAAGAAACACGCTTTTTGGAGCAGAGTACATTTGACGTATGAAATTCGCCCCACTTTACAGGTAAGCAATATAGCAGGTTTGCGCAAGTTCGCAAACTTTGCCACACAACAAAACTTCGGGCTTCGCCTTAGGTTAGGCAAGTAGGCGAGTTTTAGAGCTTGCCTGCCCAAAACAGCAAATCCACTTCGGTAAGCCATATTTCGTATTGTGCCGTAGTGCGCCTTGTGAGGGCTTGTGTCAGGTTTTGTTGGGCTGTTCGCAGTTCCAGCGAAGTTGTAAGTCCCAACAATATTTGGTCTTGTGCGAGGGCGAAGTTTTGCTCGGCTACTTTCACGTTTTCGTCTTCGAGGGCGAGCAGTTCTTGGTTATTTTGGTAGCGTGTGTAGGCGCGTGCAAGGTTTTGGTTGATATTTTGTGAGATTTGTTCGCGCTCTATTTTCAGCCCGTCATTTGTGATACGGTTGTTTTGTATGCGTCTTCGAAGGTCGTAGCCATTGAAAAGCGGATACAACAAACTAAACCCAATATGCCCGCCATAGCTTTGACTACGCAATAGAAAGCCCGCTTGCGATTGTTGTCGGTTGTAGTTGTAGCCTGCACGAAGGTCGATTTGCGGTTGTTTCTCGCCTTCGAGTTCTTTTCGTTGTAGTTCGTTGATGGTTTGCACGGCTTGGAGTTGTTGGAAGGCAATATTTTTGCTTTCAGCCTCTTGTTGTAGGGAGGCAAGCGTAAGGGCTGTAGGAGGCAAGGCTACCGTTTCGCTTGGCTCGAAGTCTGTTTCGGCTTGCCTACCCAATAGCAAGTTCAGGGCAATTTTCCCTTCTTGGATAGCTGTTTTTTGGCGAAGCACTTGCGACTTGTCTGCGTTCAAATCCACTTGGGCGCGTAGTACTTCAGTCTTGGCTACCTTGCCTGCCTCCCATTTGTCTTGGGCTACTTTGAGGCGTTTGGAGGAGAGTTCTACGGCTTGTTCATAGAGTTTGTATAATTGTTTTTGTTGCACCAAGAGCAGGTAAGCACGATATACTTGGTAAGTGGTTTGTTGTTTTTGCATTTCGGTTAATAGCTGTTGATTGCGTACCGTTTCTTGCAGGCGGTTGCGGGCTATGAACATACGTTTGCCGTCCCAGAGCGTCCATGCGGCTTCTACGCCTGCTTGCATGGTACTATTTCGCGCTCCTGTGCGGTCATTGGTTGCGCCACTAAGGAATTGTTGCCTTACGTTGTTGATGCTGTTATCTTGCCCTGCGGTCATATTGACAGTGGGCAGTTGTCCTGCATTGCCTCGCGTGTTGTTGCTTTGGGCAAGCGAGATGCTGTTTTGGGCGAGGCGTATTTGTATGTTGTTTTGGGAGGCTATTTGTAAGGCTTCTTGCAAAGTAAGCGTATTTTGCGCCCTTGCCTGCCCCTGTAGGCAAGCTAAAGCTATCACATAAAGAACACAATATCGAAATCGCATAGCACGCATTTTGTAAAAAAGTTTCTCCAAAATTAACGCAAATTTAGCGATTGTCCTTACCTTTAACAGTTTTTTCACATTTTGCGTATCTAAAATTTAGAAATATTCTAAATACCTCAAAATTTAGTTAAAAGTAAAATAATATTTTGGACTCATGGGTTAAATTCTATAATTTTGTTTGCCAAAAGATGTTTTTTTAGGCATTTATACCTATTTTGTTGTTTTTAATTCTTACTTTTATTTTTTAGTTATGAGAAAACTTTTCCAGCACATTTTTTTTCTTTGTGTGTGCCTACTCGCGTGCAGTGTGTCTGCGCAAGCCCAGCTTTTGAATGAGAGCTTCGAAGGAGCATCTTTCCCCCCAACAGGTTGGATAAAACAACTTGGCGCGAATGGTCTTGGCACAACATTTAGTTGGAACTCCACTACAGGACTCACAGGTGAGGGCAAAATTGCCGCAACATTTGTAGAGAGTTCAGGCTCGGGTACATTGGAGAAGTGGCTTGTAACACCTCAATTACAACCCAATGCTACTAACAACACCCTGAACTTCAAAGCGAGGAGGCAAGGTCCCAATGTTTTGTTTGGCAAGCTCATCATTCGCGTTTCTACCACCAGCCAGACTTCTCATGCTTCTTTCACACAAGTAGCTGAGTTCAACGAGGTATTTAACCCCTCGCCTACAGGCATCACAACCACGCTTAGTAGTTTTAGTGTCAATCTCTCAGCATACAACAACCAAAATATTTATGTGGCATTTGTATGGCAGAACACATCAGGCGGAAATGGTGTATATCTCGATGATGTAAAGGATATTCCGTTTGTACCCACCACTGCGCCCATTATGGGCGTGAAGGGCAATGGAAACGTTATCAACAATGGTGCGACTTCTACAGATATTAACAATCATACGAATTTTGGCGTTACAGTTATCAACACTACAGATGTAGAGCGTACTTTTACGATTGAAAATACAGGCACTGCTTCTTTGAATTTGACAGGCTCGCCTATCGTAACCTTGAGCGGTGCGGGTGCCTCTGCGTATGCTGTTACACAGCAACCAACCTCGCCTGTAGCCACAGCTGGCAGTACGACCTTCAAGATTAAACTACTTGCCAACTCCACACAAGGCACTAAAAACGCCACAGTGAGCATAGCGAATAATACGACTTCTACCAATCCTTTTACGTTTGCCATCGCAGGGGTAATAGGCGGACCGAACTTGCTACTCAAAAGCAATAACAACAACATCAACAACGGCGCAACGACTACCACCACAACCAACAACACCAATTTTGGCACATTAGCCTTGAACGGTTCGGCAGTGGAAAATACGTACACTATCGAGAGTTCGGGAGATTTGGATTTGAACCTCACAGGCAATCCTTTGGTAGCTATCAGTGGCACAGATGCGAGCCTTTTCACAGTAACCCAAATCCCTGCTTCTACTACGTTAGCTCCTGCGGTTACGACTACCTTTAAAATTTCATTCAATCCTACTTCTTTGGGAGCTAAGAGTGCGACAGTGAGCATAGCCAGCAATTCGGGAGTGAATAATCCTTATACTTTCGCTATTGGGGCTACAGTTTCTGCTCCACAAATTGCGATAACGGGTAACAGCAATGCCATTGCTAACGGTAGTACAAGCATCGCCACAAGCAGTAATACAGATTTTGGTGATACAAAATTGACTCTTTTTACAGAAAAGACATTCACTATCCAAAATACAGGCGGTCAGCCATTGAACTTGACAGGCTCGCCTCTTGTGGCTTTTTCGGGTGCAAATGCAAGCGATTTTAGTATTAGCACGCCACCGAACAATCCTATCACAGCAGGAGGCAATACGACCTTCACGATTAAATTCTCGCCTACCTCGCCTACAGGGGCAAAAACAGCTACTGTAACCATTGCTTCGAACAGCAATACCAACAGCACTTATACATTTGCCATAGGTGGAAATGCTACACCTGCACCCATTGCTACTATCGGTGTTTTGGGCAATGGAAACCCCATAACCAATGGAAGTACGACTACTTCTGCCACGAACAATACGCATTTTGGCACAGTACAAGCTACGTTCACAGGCGAGAAAACCTTTACTATCAACAATACAGGTGATGGCAGTCTCGCGCTCAATGGCTCGCCTATCGTAGCCATATCAGGCACAAATGCTTCGGAGTTTAGCCTGTCACAAAACCCTGCCAGCTCGGTTGCTTCTGCGCAAAGTACAACTTTCAAGATTTTATTCTCGCCTACTTCGGCAGGCACCAAAACGGCTACAATAACTATAGCTTCGAACAGCACCACTAACGCGCCTTATACGTTTGCCATTGCAGGCGAGGCTACTGCCCCTCCTATACCTCTTATAGGCTTGTTAGGCAATGGAAATACTATTTCGAGTGGTAGCACGACCATTTCTACCAACAACCACACCGATTTTAGCGGAGTAGTCATCAATCAATCTTTTGAAAGGACATTTACTATACAAAACACAGGTACAGGCAATTTGAGCTTGAGCGGTTCGCCTTTGGTGATTATTTCGGGGACAGATGGTGGCTTATTTGCCGTATCACAAGCCCCAAGCAGTGTGGTTGCGGCAGGGCAATCTACTAATTTTAAGATTACCTTTACGCCTACTACGGTGGGTGCGAAAACGGCTACAGTTACCCTCACAAGCAATACAAACAACACACCCAATGCTACTTTTACTTTTGCGATAGGTGGCACGGGCAATCCTCTGCCTGCTCCTGCTATTATCGTAAAAGGCAACAACACCGCTATAAGCAATGGTAGCACTACAGCCAGCACAAGCAATCACACTGACTTTGGTGAAACGGCTACTACTGATGTAGAAAGAACCTTTACGATTGAAAATACGGGTACAGCTACTTTGACGCTTTCGGGCAGTCCTTTAGTAAGCATTTCAGGCGCGAATGCAAGTGAATTTAGTGTTACTCAATCGCCTTCTACTTCTGTATTGGCAGGACAAAGCACTACCTTCAAAATCAATTTCAACCCTACCACTCCTAGCGTTAAAAATGCTACAGTAAGTTTTGGAACGAATGTAGCGGGCATTGCGAACTTTACTTTTGCTATCAAAGGCACAGGTGCGCCTGCGCTTTCGGTTGCGCCTCGCTTGTCGGTAGGCAAGTTAGCAATGTATCCCAACCCTGCACGCCATACTTTGAGCATTCATCTCGAAGGCAATACGCAAACAGCGTTGCAAATGGAAATAACCGACCTACAAGGCAAGCCCATGCACAAGCAAGCTATCGAACTTGCCTACGGCAGGGCGCAAATGCGCTTGCCCAAACTCAAAGCGGGTACGTACCTTGTGCGTGTGCAGGTAGGCAAGGAATGGGTAATTGAAAAAATCGTGATTGAATAATCGAATACCAAAGTTATGCAAAGCCTCTGCGCAAGTGGAGGCTTTTTGCTTTGTGGGCTTAGGGCAACAAGGCAAGCAAGGCTTTTTGGATAATTTCGGGGTGTGCATACGAAATTTTATGCCCCATGTCAGGAATCCATTGCACTTGAAAACTTTGCGCATTGATGAGTTGTTTTTCGGCAAAAGCCACATTCGCGGGGTAAATCAGGTTGTCGGCAGTGCCATGTAGCACATGGATACGTGTCTTGATGTTGCCCCACGTAGGCAAAATTTCTTGCAAGGCTTGCTCGTGTGCCAATTTTTCGGCATTTGCTACGCGGATAAACTTCGGAAAAAGCCACTTGAAAGCTCGCCTACGAATCATGTACGAAATGCCATAAATTTTCTCTTCTCTCGGTGCAAGCGAAGCCGATACGAACATCACATCTTGCACCAAGTCGGGATAATCCATAGCCAATTTTGCCGAAACCGAACCGCCATAAGACGCGCCTACTAAGATGACGCGCTTGTGGGTTTGGGCGTATTTTTGTAGGATAGGAGCTAACCGCCTTGCCTGCTCCGCTATAGAAACAACTGCCTTGCCATAATCCGAATAGCCATAGCCTGCTCTGTCCACTGCTACGATTTTGGTGTGTTGCAAGAGCGGTTTGTCCACCAACAAATCGCGAAAAATAGCCATCGAGCTGGGTGCGCCATGTATGAAGATAACGACATTTTCGGTATGCTCGCCTACCTCAAGGTAACGAATAGTACCTTCTGCGGTTTGGTGTCGCAAAATGTTGGGGCGCAAAGATTGTGCTTCGAAATAACGATAGGTTTGTTTGTCGTTCATTCGAAAGCGTGTGCAACCGCAAAAGCAGGCAAGTAGTAAGCAAAGAATAAATAGACGCATATTACAAGGAAATATTATAAAAGAGCTTTATATCACACCCCAACGCCAAACACGCCTTATCATCATTTGTTCGGATAGTGATAACTCCCAAACCGACCATGTAATTAAGAGGCACTTCGAAAGGATATTGGTTATAAGTTGTGATATTGGGCGCAGTGGTATAAACAAATCTTGGTGAGATAACCATCTGAATTTTTCTGTGCTTGCGAATCCATGCATTAAAGCCCAATTTTAGCCCGCGCACTTGTATATTTCTGCGTGAGTATGGCTGGTAATAATCCCCAAAGGAATTGCCTAAGTAGAAACTACCTGTTTCGTTGGCAAGGCTTTGCACATAATGCAAAGAAAGGCTGAAGCCTGTGCCATGTGCGCCCTCAAAGTTTTCGGAGGACACAAAACCATCTATACCCAACTCGAAATAATGTCCTTTGATAAATCGTTCTCTGATGCCTCTCAAGGGTGCGCGGTATTGCGAAACCCCAAATGTCCCACCCCATGCTACCCTGCCCATTCTGTATTTTATTTCAGGCTCTATGCTGTAGCCTATTGCTCCTGATGCCAGAAAATGAAAAAGAGTACGGGTTGGGTTGAGTCCCACCAACAAATTTTTGGAGATAGCCTTTTCCTCCTTGTTGGGTGTTTGGGCGTGAGCTACAGTATGCGTAGCTACCCAAAAAGCTACCAAATGAAAAAAGAATAGATGTTTCATGATTTATTTGCTGATAATAATTTGTTTCCCGCCTACATTTACTTTGTTTTTGGGAAAAGTGGTAGCGGGAAACCTTGCCTCCAAATTTTTTACGGACATATAAAGTCCGCAGTTGCTCTCGTAGAAAGACTGCACAGTGTGATGCACCACTAAAGTATCCTTGCCTGCGCTATGTTCGATGACATAAGCAGTCGTATCATGTGTTACAGCAAGTTCCAATTCATACGCTATTTGGTAGTTCGAGTTCATAAATTCACTGGGAAGGATACGCCCTCCGCCTATGCCATAGACGTTTTTAATTTTGAAATCGCCTTGAAAGATGACAGACATAGTAGGCGAGTTGTGTTCTGGACACGAGTCGCAACTTGCCATGCACAGTAGGCAAGCCAAGATAAGGACATTTTTTAGTAACATAGCTGAAAAGGATTGGGTTGAAGTACAAAGATACGCATTTTTGTTATATGCTCCTATTGCTATTTTGTTAAATTTGTTGCTTTTTTGCATAGCGAAGGTTATCGATGTGTTAAAGACAAGGCTTTATTTCAACTTTTTTCAAACATTTTACGTAGTTTTGCAGTATGCGAAGGAATAGAGTTATCGTGATAATAGCCGTTTCTGCCCTTTCTTTGTTGGGCTTAGTCATTATGCAAATCAACTGGGTTTTGCACGCGGCACAACTGCGCGAGGAGCAACTACGCCATCGCATCACATTAGCCTCTTATCGCATTGCGAACAAACTGCGTGTGGATACGTTGGCAGTCGTGGAGTTGAAAAACGAACTCAAAAATCCCAAAAACCAAATTACTTGTATCATTCATAATTTGAAGTGCAAAGGGCGTGTGGACTCCATTGTGCGTAGCGAATTTACGTATCACCACATTACGCTTCCTTATCATTTTGAGATTTTGAACAAAAATACGAAAGATTATGTGTCGCCTTGCTATGTGGCGAACAAAGAAAACCTACACAGCATCTGCTTAGACAATGTAGTAGGCGCGCCCAAAAAGGCAGAAATTCGCATTACTTTTTCCAATAAACAACAGTACGTGTATGCCCAAATGGGTTGGATGCTCACAGGTTCAACGCTTTTGGTCGTGTGTGTGATAGCGTGTTTTGGCATTACGGTTTATACCATGTGGAAACAGAAAAAAGTGTCGGAAATGACCAATGACTTCATCAACAACATGACGCATGAACTCAAAACTCCGATAGCGACCATTTCCCTCGCCAGCAATATGCTGAAACGCCAACAAATCGTGAATAATCCCACCAAAATAACGCACTACGCAAGTGTTATCCATGAAGAAAATGACAAACTACAAAACCAAGTAGAGCAAGTGCTACGCATAGCTCGCCTCGAAAAAGGCGACTTTAAACTGCAAAAATGCATGACTGATTTGCATGACCTCGTGCAAGATGCCATCAATACTATAGACCTACAGGTAAGGGCAAAAGGTGGGCAAATTCGTTGCTACTTCAATGCTATGCACCACCAAATCAAAGCGGATACCACACACCTTACCAATGTTATCGCCAATTTGTTAGACAATGCCAATAAATACTCGCCTGAAAGCCCCGAAATCACCATTAGCACCTACGACAACAACGGCAACGTAGTTATTGCGGTGGAGGACAAGGGTATAGGTATGAGCAAAGATAAACAGAAGCACGTTTTCGAAAAATTTTATCGCGTCCCTACGGGCAATGTCCATGATGTAAAAGGCTTCGGGTTGGGCTTGGCGTATGTCAAGATGATGGTGGAAGCACACAAAGGACAAGTGCAAATTCATAGCGAACTTGGCAAAGGCAGTAGGTTCGAGGTGTTCTTGCCTGTGGAATAAGAGGAAGGAAAATGTCTGTTTTTTTGAACTATTTTTTGCGCCATTCGTAAATGTATAAAAAGTGTGCGTTAGTGCTTGAGAACATATACCATTATTTTCTGCCGTCTTATTTACCAGCAAAAACCGAATAACCTTATAAATCCATGAAAAAAATTAAAGTACTACTTGCAGAAGATGATACCAATTTGGGAAACATCTTGCAAGACTATCTCGAACTTGAAAATTTTGATGTTACCCTTTGTCGTGATGGAGAAGAAGGGTTGAAAACTTTTCAGAAAGACGCGCCTTTTGATTTGTGCATTTTTGATGTGATGATGCCCAAAAAGGACGGCTTTACGCTTGCCCGCGAAGTTCGAAGCGAAAACAAACAAGTGCCTATCCTCTTTCTGACTGCCAAATCATTGAAGGAAGACAAGATAGAAGGCTTCGAAATCGGAGCTGATGACTACATCACCAAACCCTTCAATGAAGAAGAGTTGGTTTTACGCATCAAGGCTATTTTGAAACGCACTACCCTACTCGGCAATGACGAAGAACAACAAAACCTCTTCAAAATTGGGCAATACGCCTTCGACTCACAACGCCAAGACCTTATTTTTGGTGACGAAGTGCGCCGTTTGACAGCCAAAGAAAGCGAAATTTTGCGCCTCTTGCTTTCTCGCAAAGATGCCATTTTGAAACGTGAAGATGCCCTTGTGGCGATTTGGGGCAAAAATGATTATTTCTTGGGGCGTAGCTTCGATGTGTTCATTACCAAGTTGCGCAAATATTTCAAGGACGATTCCAACATTCGCATCGAGAACATACATGGCGTAGGCTTTATGATTACAGATAAAGCATAAAACGCTACTGTTCAGACAGTTTTCTGCAAGATTTCAGGCAAAATGGGTAGGCAAGCCCATGAAGCCTGAAATTTTGTTTTGTATAGTTCCCAAAAAAAGGTATGTTTGCACCATGAACTTGCCCCGAATAGCTGTTTTTGTTTCTGGTTCTGGCTCCAATGCAGAAAACATTGTGCAACACTTTCGCCAAACGCAAACAGGCGAGGTCGCGCTCATGGTCTGCAACAATCCTACGGCTTTTGCCCTACAGCGTGCCACTCGCCTACAAGTGCCTGCGCTTGTGATAGACAAAAAGACTTTTCAACAAAAACAAACATTGTTGGAAATACTCCAAGCACAACGCATTGATTGGGTAGTGTTGGCGGGTTTTTTGTTGCTTGTGCCTCCTTACCTGCTTGAAGCCTATCCGCAAAGAGTTATCAATTTGCACCCCGCTCTTTTGCCCAAATATGGAGGCAAGGGTATGTACGGTATGCACGTGCATGAGGCTGTAGTGGCAAATCACGAAACCGAAACAGGCATTACTATTCACTATGCCAACGAACACTATGACGAAGGACAAATCATACTACAAGCCAAATGCGCCCTTGACACAAGCGACACACCCGAAACAGTGGCGCAAAAAATCCACGAACTCGAATACGCGCATTTTCCTAAGGCAATCGAACAAGAAATATTGAAAAAAACTACCTCTTATTGATTATGAGTTTGGAAAAAATAAAAGTCCTACAGGGCGAAATAGAGCAGTTTAACATCACAGATAAGGCAAGTTTGGAGCAGTTTCGCCTTGCCTACCTAAAGCGCGAAATTCCAGCGTTGATGGGCGAAATCAAAAATATTGCGCCTGAAAGCCGTAAGGAATACGGACAAGCCGTAAATACCTTGAAGACATTGGCTGAAGAAAAATTCTTTAGCACACAAGACGCTCTTGACACCGCTTCGGCAGGCAGTCAAACAAGCGGACTCGACTTTACCTTGCCTACCATTCCGCATGAGTTGGGAACTATTCACCCCATTACGCTTGTACGCAATAGGATTGTGCAGATATTTGAGCGTTTGGGCTTTGCGCAAGCTGATGGTCCTGAAATAGAAGACGATTGGCACAACTTCACTGCCTTGAACTTCCCGCCAGACCACCCTGCCCGCGAAATGCAAGATACGTTTTTCTTGGAGAAAAACCCCGATATTGCTCTTAGAACGCATACTTCTTCGGTGCAAATTCGCTATATGCAAGCCCACAAACCGCCCATGCGCCAAATTATGTTGGGGCGTGTGTACCGCAATGAGGCTATTTCGGCAAGGGCGCACTGCTTTTTCCACCAAGTAGAAGGCATTTATATTGACGAAAACGTAAGTTTGTTAGACCTCAAACAAACGCTTTATCACTTTGCGAAAGAAATGTTTGGCGCAGGCACAACGGTACGTTTTCGCCCTTCGTTCTTTCCTTTCACAGAGCCAAGCGCGGAACTGGATATTTCTTGTGGCAAACACAATCCGAATGGCTGTTCGCTTTGTGGCGGTTCGCAAAACATCTGCAAAGGTTCGGGTTGGGTAGAAATTGGCGGTTGTGGTATGATTGACCCGAATGTGTTGGAAAATTGTGGCATTGATTCTGAAAAATATACAGGTTTTGCCTTTGGTATGGGCATAGAGCGTATCACGATGCTCAAGTACCAAATCAAAGACTTGCGCCTATTCAGTGAGAATGATGTGCGTTTCTTGAGGCAATTTGCGACTATCTAAACTTTTTATTTCCTTGCCTACCCACGCGGGCAGGCAAGGATAAAAGTATTTGTCAATGTCGAAGACTTGACAAAAGTCATTTTTTTTCAGGCAGGCAAGGATTAACTTTGAGGCGTTGAAAGTTGAAGGTGGAAAGCTAACCTTCGAGGCTCAACCTTACTATTCAAAGTCTATGCTTACTGCCCCGCTTTCAACGCTCAACGCTCAACCCGCAGAAGTGCCATGCGCCCACTGTGGCGATGCTTGCACCGAAAACAGCCCACACCTCGAAGACAAGTTCTTTTGTTGTGATGGGTGCAAAACGGTTTATCAAATCTTAGCTGAAAAAGACCTTTGCACCTACTACGACCTAAGCGACTCGCCTGCAGGCATCAAACTAAAAAACCGCAACTTTGGCGAAAAATTCGCTTCGTTGGACAATGTCGACATAGCCCACAAAATTATAGAATATGCTGATGCAGAGCGCGTAAAGGTCGTTTTGCACTTGCCTGCTATGCACTGCGCTTCGTGTATTTGGTTGCTCGAAAACTTGTATAAACTGCGCGAAGGCATTGTGTATTCGAGGGTGAATTTTATGCGCAAAGAAATCACACTCCAATTCAACCCTACGCAAATTTCCCTCCGCGAAGTAGCCGAGTTGCTCACTACGCTTGGCTATGAACCCCAAATAAACTTAGACACCGCCACGCCCAAATTGGCAGACAAACAATACAAACGCCTGCTGTATCAGTTGGGCGTTACGGGTTTTTGTTTGGGCAATATTATGTTGTTGGCTTTCCCCGATTATTTGGCAGTTACTGGAGTAGATTTTTATGCACAAGAGGCAAATCGTGGCTTTTTTATTGGGTTGAACCTCTTGCTTGCCTTGCCTGTTTTTTTCTATGGCGCGTTAGATTATTGGGTGTCTGCCTACAAAGCCCTTCGCGCCCGCACTGTAAACCTTGATGTGCCTATTTCATTAGGCATTGTCAGTTTGTTTGCTCGAAGCCTGTACGAAATGCTTTTTTTGAATGGCACAGGCTACATGGATAGTTTGGCAAGTTTGGTTTTCTTTTTATTAATAGGCAAATGGTTTCAACAAAAAACCTACGCAGGACTTTCGTTTGAGCGTGATTATAAGTCCTATTTTCCTTTGGCGGTTTTGCGAAAAGGCAAAAAAGAAGCAGAAAATACAGAAGAAGAATTTGTGCAGGTTACAGATTTGAAAAAGGGCGATATTATTTTCATACGCAACCAAGAACTCATACCTACAGATGGTATCCTACAAAGTGAAAAGGCGCAAATAGACTATAGCTTCGTAACAGGCGAGGCGATTCCCGTGCAAAAATATGCAGGCGAGCAAGTCTATGCGGGAGGTAGGCAAGTAGGCGAGGGCATCAGCATCGAAGTTACGAAAGAAGTTTCGCAAAGCTACCTTACCCAACTTTGGAACAACGAGGCTTTTCAAACCCCTAACACCTTATCGCCTTTGGAGCGAAAGGTGCAACTTTTTAGTCAAGGTTTTTTGTACGTTACGTTCAGCATTGCCTTCTTAGCGGGCTTGTATTGGTTTTTTATAGACTCTTCAAAAGTAGCCAACGTCTTTACGGCGGTTTTGGTAGTGGCTTGTCCCTGCGCTTTGTCGTTGGCAATGCCCTTTGCGTTGGGCAATGCCTTGCGCTTGTTGGGTAGGGAAGGTTTTTATCTGCGCAATGCAGAAGCCTTGTTGCATTTGGCAGAAATTGATACATTGGTTTTTGATAAAACGGGTACTATTATGAAAAACGATTCTGAGACTGTAGCGTGGGTAGGCGAGTCGCTTACTCACCAAGAACGCGCCTATATCGCGCTGTTATGTCGTTCTTCGATGCATCCGCTCAGCCGTCAAATATTTGATTGGCTCAATCCGCAAACCTTCCAAACAGAACTTTGTTTGGCGAATTTTCAAGAAGTAGTAAACCGTGGCTTGACAGGCTGGGTAAATGGTATCAAAATACAACTTGGTTCTTCTAAATTGGCTACGAAGCCCTTGCCCGAAGAATCCGCACAAGACACCGCAGGCAAGGTTTTTGTCTTTTGGCAAAACAGTTGCAGGGGCTATTTTCGCTTAGAGAGCCATTATCGTGATGGCTTCCCACAACTTTTGCAAGATGTGAAAGATAATTACGAAATTGCGGTAGTATCAGGCGACAATGACGCACAACGCGAAAACTTAGCGCAAGTATTAGGCAAGAATGTAACGCTTCGTTTTATGCAACAACCCGAAGATAAATTGTTGTATATCAGTGCTTTGCAACAGGCAGGCAAGCACGTTTTGATGTTGGGCGATGGTTTGAATGATGCAGGAGCATTGAAGCAAGCGAATGTAGGCATAGCCTTGACCGAAGACACGACTCAATTCTCGCCTGCCTGCACTGCCATACTACACGCGCCAAGTTTCCCGCGTTTAGGCAAGTATCTACAATACAGCAAAAAATTGGTCAATGTGGTATATTGGAGCTTTTTATTGTCTTTACTTTACAATTTCATTGGTTTGGCGTGGGCTGTTTCAGGCAATCTCTCGCCACTCTTTGCCGCTATCCTGATGCCCATTAGTTCCGCCTCCGTAGTCGGTTTTGCCGTACTGATGAGCGAATGGGTAAGGGAGTAATTTATTTTGTTATATGGTTGGGTGTTGTATGGTTAATTGCCCCTCCAACCCTCCACCCTTCAACCCCTCTACCCTTCTACCCTTCAACCCCTCTACCCTTCTACCCCTCTACCCCTCTACCCTTCAACCCTCCTATGGCTGTCATCATCATTCTCATCATACTAAGTATCCTTGTAGCAGGAAGTTTTTTAGCAGGTTTCATTTGGGCAGTGCGCTCTGGGCAGTTCGAGGATACAGACTCGCCTGCAGTGCGCATCTTGCTTGATGATAAAAAATAAAGTGCGTGTTTTTATTCCAAACTCACATTCATACATGGCTTGTTTGGAATCTTGCCTACACACACAGCCCCAATACCAGCACATCATCAATTTGTTTGCCCCTGCCGAGCCATTGCGCAAACGTATGGGTAAGGTGTTCGTGTTGGGAGGCAAGGTCTTGAGTGTGTATGGCAAAGAGCATATTGCGCATTTGTGCTATACCAAATTTTTTGTCCGCTTGTCCGCCGAACTGGTCTTGAAAACCATCAGAAAACAAATAAAAATGGGTAGGCGAGTCAGGAAGCAAGGCTATAGTGTGCAAGGTAAAAATACGTTCTTTCTCCCTTTGTTCGCCTCCTATGGGCATTTTATCGCCTTTGATGGTGTGGAGTTTTTGGTTTTGGATATAGACAAGCGGGTTTTTCGCCCCTGCAAACTCTACCTTGCCTGCTGTGCTATCTATGACAATAAGCGACAAGTCCATGCCGTCATGGTTGTGGGTTTCTTTTTGTTTCAAGGCTTTGCGGATACTACGGTGCAGTTCGTTCAGGATAAGGTCGGCTTGCACAATATCACGCTCAAGCACAATTTGCTCCAAGATTTCTTTGCCCATCATACTCATAAAAGCACCCGGCACGCCATGCCCTGTGCAGTCGATAGCCGCCACGATTTGTTTGTTTTGCTTTTGGGCAAGGAAATAAAAATCCCCACTCACAATATCGCGTGGCAAAAAGAAAATGAAAGAATCTAATTGGCACGCCTTAAATTCTTCTTGGGTAGGCAAGACTGCCTCCTGAATGCGCTTGGCATAGGTAATGCTATCGGTAATAGCTTTTTGTTTGGTTTCAATATCATTTTTTTGTTCATTCATGAGTTCGATGGTGGCATACAGTTCTTCGTTTGAGGTTGCCAATTCGCTGTTCGTTTCTGCCAATTCATAAGTACGTTCTTGAACTTTCTTTTCCAATAGTTCTTTTTGTTCGCGTATGATTTGTTCATTTTCTTGCAAGGCTTCGATGGTTGCGCGTTGGGCAACGCGCTTTTCGTGTTCCATTATCTTCATGCGGTCTGCCAACCCAAAAGATAACAATAATACTTCCATAGCCGTGCCTATTTGCATACCCCATTCGGTAAAAATGCTCGAACCAATGAAGCCTAGATGGTTTAGCACATACAACAAGCCACCCGCAATAGCAAATCCAAAAGCTATTAAGAAAAAAATGGCTTGACGCGAGCCTTTCCACAATGCCCAAATACCCAACACCAACACCAACAAGATGGCTACAAAAACGTAATTGGCAATGAGAAAAATGAGAGGCAATAAAAGACTTGGAAGAAAAAAAGTAAGTATCAACCAAGCCAGCAAAAACACGCCAAAACCCACAAACCCATACGTTACTTTAGCAACCCAAGTAGGCAAGATAGTAGCAATTTTTAAGAATTTAAGTTCGAAGATACAGGCAAAAATACCTATAAGCAATGCCGCAAAATTGGACACCTGCCCCGAAACATTGGGATAATTGCCATACAAGTATTGATAGCCCACCCCTGTCTGACTGACCATGTAGGCAATCACTGAAGACAAGTACAAGATGTAGTACAAATAATTTATATCGCCCAAACTCACAAATAACAAGCCGTTGTATATAAGCAAAGCGGCAAACACACCAAACAAAAACAACAAAAAACCGAGTTTGTACTGCATCTCTCTTTCCAATTCATCACGCTCCAAGAGCTTCAAATTGTGCGCTTTGGCATAAATGCCTTCTGTTTTGATGTAAATGGTAAGCGTGTCGGATAAGGTCAGGGGCAAAGGAAATGTAAATTTGTGATAATCGATAGGGCGTTGTTTGTAGGGGCGCATATCCCCCGAAAGATAGTGTTTCAATAGCTTGTTTTGATTGTTTAAGATATACACATTGATAGTGTCGATGTTGCTATTGAACATTTGCACGAACCATTGTTTAGTTGTGCTTACGTCCTTGCCTGCCCGCACCCGAAAGCGAAACCAATAATCAGAAGGAGAGAAACCATCATTGGGCGAGGCGGTGCGCGAAGGCAAGAATCGGGCTTGTGCGGTAGGCGAGAGTACGTCTTGAAAACCCAAACGTTGTGTTTTATCCTCCAAAATATCCACTCTATAGCCCATCGGATAGACCAAACTGTCCGCCGAAAGGGTTACTACTTTTTGGGCAAAGCCTGTAGCAATACCCCAAAATACCGAAAAGAAAAGCAACAAAAACACACGCATTGCCATAAATAGCCAAAGTCCCTCAAGAAAACCG
>RDXI01000429.1 GCA_004292795.1 Bacteroidota bacterium
CAACGCATATTGTGCGGTAGCTACAGGCGCATTCATAGCGTTAGGCGAGCCTATGAGTGTCATTTCGCCCCTAACACGTCCTGTAGCCGTTTCCCATCCTTCAATCTCTGCATTGGTATAGTACAAGGTCAAGCGATAAGAAGGGTTTGTTACGGTATTTCCAAACGTGAGTTTATGCGTTTTTTGGGTAGTACGCGAAGCATTTGCAGTGTTGATATAAGGCGTTGCACCCGTACCCACCGCGTCAATCTGTAAGGTCGTACAACCCAAATCAACCGAGCTAATATTTTCCAATGTACCCATCAACTTGCCTGCAGGAGAATAAAAGTGAGCTGTAGAATTTGCACCCACATACATAGTAGCTGAACTAACAGCTGTTTCTATGTTGGCGGTTGCACGTTGTCCATACACTCGAATATTGTCTATCATTACATCATCAATAGAATAGTCATTTGTTCCATAAAAACGGAAGCGTAGTCGAAAACTTTTGCCAGCTAACGGTGCTAATGCGGATGAAGAGGTAAAATTATTTGTTACTGTAGTGTTTCCATTGGCAAAACTTGCAGTGTTTGTAAAGACATGTACAACGTTCCAAGTACCTGTATTGTCGATTTGGTAATCCACCGCCATACTACATGAATTTGTATTGTTGTAGTTATCCCAATAGAGTTTGAAATCCAATTGTAAATTTGTTACATTTGTTGCGTCTAATACTTTAGTAATAAGGGCTTGATTGTAATTGATTTGATCGGAATTACTATAACGATAACCTGCCATATTATCAGCATTGACACTATATACCCCCAATCTATTTTCCCCTGAAACTACATCAGTCGTCCAGTTATTAGTCGCAAGAGAGTTAGAATCCCAAGTTTCATTTAGTAAATCTGTAGAACCGCTTACCAAAGGATTAGAGTCATCATTATTAACTGTAATAGTAAACGTTTGATTGCTTGTGCCTTGCAATACATTGGAATTGCCCGAAAGTGTGTAGGCAAGTTGTATAGTTTCGGCAGACTCAACAGCATTATCATCGAACACACGCACC